>JBEBJW010001188.1:0-2859 GCA_040079715.1 Myxococcota bacterium
CGCGGATCCCGCCACTGCTCGGCGCCCGCCTGGACGACGCGCTGACCGCCGCGCCGGAGCGGTTCGTGGGCCGGCCGGACCTGACCGCGTTCGCGGAGGCGGTGTCGGCGTTCTCCGCCGCGCGGGACGGGGTGGCCGCGCTGCTCGAGCTCGACCCGGGTGACGGGTGGGGCGAAGACGCGGGCGACCACCTCGGCGCCGTCCGGGCGCGGCTCGCGGCGTGGCGCGACGAGGAGGGCGCACTGCGGGGCTGGGTCGCGTGGCGCGCGGCGACGGAGCGGCTGCGCGCCGCCGGGGTCGGCGCCGCGCTGGACGTCGACCCCGAAGACCTGCCGGACGTCGTGCGGCGCGCGGTCCTGACCTGGTGGCTCGACGCGTGGACCGGCGCGACCGAGCCTTCGCCCGGGTCCGGGGCGCTGCGGGCGTTCCACGGCCCCGACCACGACCGCCTCGTCGCCCGGTTCCGCGCGCTCGAGGCCGACAGCCGGACGATCGCCCGCCGCGAGGTGCGGGCGCGGCTCGCGGCGCGGATCCCCGCCCTCGGCGGCGCGAACCTCGGCGAGATGGGCGTGCTGGCCCGGGAGCTGCGCAAGAAGCGCGGCCACCTGTCCACCCGGAAGCTGTTCGAGGCCATCCCGCACGTGCTGCAGCGGATCAAGCCGTGCGTGCTGATGAGCCCGCTGTCGGTCGCGCAGTACCTCGATCCCGCGCTCGACCCGTTCGATCTCGTCGTGTTCGACGAAGCGTCCCAGATCCCGCCGTGGCAGGCGATCGGCGCGATGGCCCGCGGCCGGCAGGTGATCGTGGTGGGCGACTCGAAGCAGCTCCCGCCCACGATGTTCTTCGCCCGGGGCGAGGACGGGGTGGACGAGGAGGCGCGCCGGGACCTCGAGAGCGTGCTCGACGAGTGCGTGGCGATGGGGATGCCGTCGATGACGCTGGACTGGCACTACCGGAGCCGGCACGAGGGCCTGATCGCGTTCTCGAACCGCCACTACTACGGCGGGCGCCTCGCGACGTTCCCGTGCGCGCGGGCGCGGGCCGAAGACCTCGGCGTGCGGCTGCGGTACTGCGCGGACGGCGCGTACGACAAGGGCCGGACCCGCACGAACCGCCCGGAGGCCGAGGCGCTGGTCGCCGAGGTGGTCGCCGCGCTGTCCGACCCGTCGCACGCCCGCACGATCGGGATCGTGACGTTCAGCCTCGCCCAGCAGACCCTGATCGAGGACCTGCTGGACCGGGCGCGGGCCCGCGAGCCGGCGCTCGAGCGGTGGTTCGTCGGCGACCAGGCCCTGTTCGTCAAGAACCTCGAGAACGTCCAGGGCGACGAGCGCGACGTGATCTACCTGTCGGTGTGCTACGGCCCCGACACCGACGGCGGGCTCAGCCTGAACTTCGGGCCGCTGAACCGGGTCGGCGGGGAGCGCCGGCTCAACGTCGCGCTGACCCGGGCGCGGACCCAGCTCGTCGTGTTCGCCTCGCTCCGGTCGGATCGGATCGACCTGTCGCGGACCAGCGCGCTCGGGGTGCGCCACCTCCGCGCGTTCCTGCAGTACGCCGAGCAGGGCGAGGGCGCCGACCCCGTCACCGGGCCGCCCACCAGCGCGCTGGCGGCCGAGATCGCCGGGCGGCTCGACGAGGTCGGGTACGCCGTCGACACCGAGGTCGGCTCGAGCGGGCTCAGGATCGAGGTCGCGGTGCGAGACCCCGACGCGCCCGGCCGGTACCTGCTCGGGGTCGAGACGGACGGGCGGCGGTACGCGGAGATCCCGTCGACCGGGGACCGCGATCGCCTGCGGGCCGAGGTCCTCGGCGAGCTCGGGTGGTCGCTGCACCGGGCGTGGGCGCTCGACTGGGCGCGGGACCCCGGTCGGGCGTGGGGCCGGCTGGTCGACGCGCTCGAGGAGGCGCGGGTCCGCGCGCCGCGCCCGACCGCCCCCCGCGCGCCGCACGACGCGCACCACGACGGGCAGGGGCAGGACGGCGGGGACGAGCTCGTCGCCCCGCTCCCCGTGGCGGACCACCCGCGGTACACGGCGGCCGATGGGCTGCCCGGGCCCGCGACCGCCGGTGAGTCGTTCTACCACGGTCGCGCCGAGCGCCGGGTCGTCGAGGCCCTCCAGCAGGTGCTGGCGGTCGAGGCGCCGCTCCACCTGACCGAGCTCGTCCGCCGGGTGGGCGCGGCGTGGGGGGTGACGCGGGTCACGGCGAAGCCGAAGGCCCACGTGACCGGGCTCCTCGCGAAGCTCGACCCTGCCCCGCGGGTCCAGGACGAGTTCGTGTGGCGGGCAGACCAGGATCCGGCCGCGTGGACCACGGTGCGCGTCCCCGGGCTGGTCCGGGCCGCCGAGGCGATCCCGCCGGAGGAGTTCGCGGCGGCGGTCGGCGCGCTGCTGCGCGGCTCCGTGTCGTCCACCCGGGCCGATCTCGCCCGCGGCGCCGCCCAGCTCCTCGGGATCGCGCGGGCCGGACCGCGGGTCCGCGCGGTGGTCGACGCGGCGATCGACCGGCTCGCGGCGCAGGGGCACTGCCGGATCGCGGGCGACGTGGTGACCCTGACCTGACCGGAGCGAGCGGAGCGCCTCCTGTCGGCCAGCTCCGAGGGCGGGGCGGTCGCAGGGGCAGCCCGACCTCGCCTGGGTCGGCCGGACGCCCGGATCGGGCCTTTGCGGGGTGTGCCGGACCGCCTCTCGTCCGCGTGGTCCCCCGTCGTCCGCGTGGTCCGCGTGGTCCTCGTCGTCCTCGTCGTCCGTGGGCCCGGACGCCCTCCGGGGTCCGGAACCCCCGCCGGAGGCTCCGTCCGCCCATCACCCACGCGCAGCGCCACCGCGGAGCGAGGCCGCAGGCAACCGAGCGCCC
>JBEBJW010001189.1:0-2859 GCA_040079715.1 Myxococcota bacterium
ATGTGTATAAGAGACAGGTCGACCCCCGCGTCGTCGAGCTCGCCGGTCCACCGGACCCGCGGGCCGATCCCGAGGCGGTCGGCGTGGGCCCGGAGCTCCGCCGCCCACGCCGGATCGCGCGGGCCGCCGGCGCAGACCAGGGTCCACGGGGCGGTCACCGCGGCGAGCGCGTCGAGCACCCGGTCGTGGCCCTTCCGCCGGGTCAGGGTGCCGACGACCAGCACCGTGCGCCCGTCTCCGCCCGTCGCCCGCGGCGCCGGCGCGGTCCCCGGCACCACCACCGTCACCGGGATCGCCGCCGAGGAGACGGTGTCGGCCGCGATCTCCGCGGCGGTCGCGTCGCTGGTGGCGATCAATGCCTTCACCCCGGTCCAGGACCGGCGCTCGATCGCGTCGATCCCGGCCGGCGCGGCACCCCCGAGCGGTCGCGCGGCGGGTCCGTTCTCCCGGGCCAGGAGCGAGTGCACCACCACCACCACCCGGCACCGCGCCGCGAGCGCCGCCCCGGCCGCGCCGAGCCCCGGCCACAGCAGGCCGTCGGCGACCACCACCGCCCCGTCGGGGATCGCCGCCAGCGGCGCCGGGTCCGCGACGCCCGGCATCGGCCAGCGCCCGTCGACCGCGATCACCTCGACCTCGGTCCCGGAGGCCCGGAGCTCGGCCGCGATCCGCGCGTTCCACAGGTACCCGCCGGTCCGCTGGTCGGGGGCGCCGGGGGACAGCCAGGTCACCGTCACGGAGCCCCCGGCGTGGCCGGTGGGGGTGGCGACGGCGACACGACCGTGGGCGGACCGCCCGCTGGAGCCGGACCGTCGGACGGCGCCGGTGACCCAGGGACCGAGACCGGGACCGGCGCCTCGGCCGGGATCGCCGCCAGCGCCTGGGCGATCGTCGGGAACAGGTCGTGGTGGGCGAGGGTGGCCTTCCGTCCGGCCGGGAGCGGGCCCGCCGTCCAGCCCTCCGCCAGGAACGGCGCCAGCAGGCGCGGATCCGACGCGAACAGGTGGACCGGGACCTCGCCGGCCCCCTCCTTCGCCACGACCGGCGGCTGGTGGTCGCCCATCACGATCACCAGGGTCGGGCGCCGGGCCCCGGCCGACAGCCGTCGCCCGATCGCCCGCAGGTCGTACACGATGTCGGCGATGTAGTGCTCGTGCTGGCCGTCCTCCGCCGCCCGCTCGCCGGCGCCCCGATCCCCGCGCTTGAACCGCGAGACCCGCAGCCAGAACTCGCTCTCGAACGTCCGCTGGGCCACCAGCGGCACCTGCCGACCGGCGATCCGGTTCCAGTCGGCCCAGTGGGCGACCAGCTGCGGCGCCGGGGTCCACGGCACGTGGGCGGTGGCCAGGTGGAAGAACGCGAACACCGGCTGGTCGGCGTCGATCAGCGGGTCGATCACCTTCTCCTGGACCCGCTCGATCGTGTACTGGTCCGGGATCCGGCCCCAGCCGATCAGCGGCCCGCGGTACTCGAGCTCGGCCGCGAACACGGTCTGCTCGAACTGGAACGGGTTCTCGAGCGCCACGCCCGGCCGCTCGCGATCGCTCGGCTTGACCAGCACGGTCGTGTAGCCCTGGGTGTCGAAGAACCGCGGCATCGTCGGGAGGGTCGGCAGCAGCGCGTCGACGTGCTCGAACGTCGCCTGGTGCGCCACGTACAGGCCGGTCAGCAGGGACTCGTCCGCGATCCAGCTCCGGCCGCCCTGGACCGGGGACGTCGACCAGCCCGACGCGGCCGACCAGCCGCCGGTCGCGGCCTCGCCCCCCAGCGCCTCGATCGCGGCCCGCCACTGCGGGAGGTAGTCGGTGTCGTCGGCGACCACCCGCCCGTAGCTCTCGATCACGTAGAACACGACGTCGGGCTTCTCGGGGAGCTCGAGCAGGTCGAGGTCCCGGTGCGACCGCTGGGTCAGCTCCGAGGTCACCTCGGTGTACATCCCGTACGACTCGGCGGCGTTGTCGACCACCGCCGGCGTGAACCAGCGCCCGGCGGTGAACACCGAGCCGACCAGGCCCACCGCCAGCGCCACCCCGACCCCGATCCCGGACCGTCGACGTCCGAGCCGGGCCGCCGCGACCTCGAGCCGGGCCGCGATCAGCGCCCCGAGCGCCCACACGAGGGCAGGGGACACGAACACCAGCGCCAGCAGCGCGGTGGCGCCCGCCCCGAACAGGTCGCGGCCGAGGATGTACAGGTGGCGCGACAGGAGCGCGGCGTCGTACATCGCGAGGTCTTCGTTGGTCGCGTACCGGGCGATCGACCGCGCGACCGCGAACGCGACGAGGAACGCCCACGGCGCCGCGACGAACCAGGTCCGCCAGGTCCCGAACCACCGCCGGAGGCGCCCGGCGGTCGCGGCGAGCGCGGGGGCGGTCGGCGGGTTCGGCAGGATCCCCCACAACAGCAGGAGCAGGACCGTGGTGTCCGGCACCGGCCCGATCCGCTGGTTGATGATGATCGCCCGCGGGATCGCCGGCCCGATCACCCACAGGGTCGCGGCGACCACCGCGACGATCCACTGGCGGCGGGTCACGCCCGAGCCCCGAGGCGCGCGAACACGCCCGGCGCCGCGCCGAGCAGCGCCGACACCCCGTACGACGCCGACAACGCCACCGCCGCCTCCGGGCTGAACCCGAGCCGCGGCAGGATCACCGCCGCGGTCGCCTCGCGCAGGCCCCAGCCGCCGAGGCCGATCGGGACCGCCATCGCCAGCAGCACGAGCGGGATCGCCGTCAGTCCCGCCCACCCGAGCGGGGCGCCGATCGCCCGCCCGCACGCGGCGAACCCGATCAGGAACGACGCCGTGAGCGTCGCGGACAGCGCGAGCTGGGTCACCGCCGGCCCCGGCGCGCCGAGCAC
>JBEBJW010001190.1:0-2856 GCA_040079715.1 Myxococcota bacterium
GGGCGGCGCGGGGGGCGGGAGCCACCTCACCAGCGGGGTCGGCGCGCCGACGTTCCGGGGCTACGTCGGCGCCGGCTGGTCCTCGAACGCGCCGGAGGGCGCCGAGGAGCCCGAGGTCCAGTTCACGTTCGAGGTGGTCGACGCGCACGGGCCGGTCGCCGGCGCCGAGGTGGTGATCGACGGGGTCACCGTCGGGCAGACCGGCGATCAGGGGTTGTACGTCCACGCGGGCGACATCCGGTGGGCGCGCGGGGTCGAGGTCCGGGACGCGGGCCACGAGCCGGCGACGGTGACTGCCCCGGCCGATCGCGCCGCCACCGAGGTCACGGTCCGGCTGACCTACCGCCCGGTGCCGATCGCGGCGTCGGTCACTGGGATCGACGGGAGCGCGGTCCCGGTCAAGCTGATCGCGCGGTCGCTCGACGATCCCGGGCGCGCGCCGATCGAGGGCGCGGTCGGCCAGGCGCTCGAGCTGCCGCCCGGGCGGTACGCGATCGACCTCGTGGCGGACGGGATGGCGACCCAGACCCGCGAGCTCGTCGTCCCGACCACCGGGGATCCGCCGGCGCCGCTCGACGCGGTCGCGGTGCAGGACCTCGGCGACGGCGCGCTGGCGATCCGGATCACCGACCCCGAGGGTTCGCCGATCGTGGGCGCTCGGGTCCTGGTCGACGGCGTGCCGGTCGGATCCACCGCCGACGGCGGCCTGATCGCGATCGCCGGGTTCGCCGAGGGGCCGCACGACGTGGAGGTCCAGCACCCGGCGTTCACCTCCACCGGGTCGATGAAATTGAACCTGACCGCCGATCCGACCGAGAGCCCGATGACCCTCCAGCGGGTCCCGGGGTCGGTCCGGGTGCGGGTCCACGGCCCGGACGGCGAGCCCGTCACCGACGCGGTCGTCCGGTTCCTCGGCAAGGAGCGCCTGCCGCCGATGGCGCTCGGGCCCGAGGGCGAGCGGACCCAGGTGCTGTCGCCCGGCGAGTGGGTCGCGATGGTCTCGTCCCCGCGGTACGGCGTCCAGGAGCGGGACGTGGCCGTACCGGAGGGCCGGTTCGAGCTGATCACCGTCGACGTGGTGCTCCGCCCGTCCGAGGCGGGCTCGGCCGAGCTCGATCTGCGGGTGGTCGATCCGAGCGGGCGGCCGATCGAAGGGGCGACGGTGTCGCTCGGCGGCGAGGCCGTGGGGACCACCTCCACCGGCGGCACGGTCCGGCTCCAGGGCCTGGTGCCGGGCGGCCGGAGCCTGACGGTGTCGGGGACCGACCTCGAGGACACCACCCTCGACGTGATGCTGACCCCAGGGGTCCAGGAGCGGCTGATCACCGCGGCGTGGCGGGCGGGGACGGTCGACGTGACGGTCCGCGGCCCGGACGGTCCGGTCGCCGACGCGCTGGTCCGGTTCACCGGTCCGCCGCGGTCGGTCGCGCCGGAGCGGTCCGCGGTCGGCCCCACCGGGCGCCTGCGGACCCACCTCGGCCCGGGCGCGTGGACCGTGGTGGTGTCGAGCCCGACCCTCGGCGTCCAGGAGCGCGATCTCGCGATCCGCGACGTGCCCGGGGCCCTCACCACCGTCGAGTTCGTGCTGTCGCCGGTCGAGGGCGGCGTGGCCGACCTGACGATCCGCGTGGTCGGCGCGGACGGCGAGCCGATCGACGGCGCGTCGGTCGCGCTGAACGACATCCCGGTCGGGACCACCGGAAACGGCGGCACCGTGACCCTGTCGGCGCTCGACATCGGCACCCGCCGGATCACCGTCTCGTCGCCCCTCCACCTCGAGAACACGGACTCGATCCGGCTGTTCGAGGGCTCGCAGGACTACGAGGTGCGGCTGGACTGGGCGAAGGTGGTCCGGGTCCGGGTCCGCCACGCCGGCTCGCCGGTCACCGACGCGTCGGTCCGGGTGCTGGGCGACCGGATGTACCCGCCGTCGCCGGTCGACGCGCGCGGGGAGTACACCCAGCGGATCGACTCCGGGTTCTGGCTGGTGCTCGTCACCTCGCCGACCACCGGGGTCGCCGAGCAGGACCTCGAGATCCGCCAGGATCAGCGCGGGCTCACGAACGTCGACATCGAGCTCGTCCCGCCGGTCGCCGACCGGACCGACCTGATGGTGACGGTGATCGATCCGCTCGGGCAGGCGATCGAGCAGGCGAAGGTGTGGGTCGACGACGCCACGCTCGATCTCACCCAGCAGGGCGGGTCGGTGTTGGTCCGCGGGCTGATGCCGGGGCCCGTGTCGGTGAAGGTCGAGGCGCTCGACTTCGTCACCACCGAGCCGATCCCGCTGGTGCTGACGCCCGGGGTCCAGCGGTACACGTTCCGCCTCGAGTGGGTCGAGGTGCCAGTCACGGTCCGCACGGTGGGCCCGACCGGGGCCCCGATCGACGCCGAGGTCCAGTGGACCGGCGGTCCGGCGGATCTCGCGCCGGTTCGGTCCGGGGCGCGCGGCGAGGCCATGGTGCCGCTCCGGCCGGGCTCGTGGCGGGTGTACGCCCACGCGACGGTCGACGGCGAAGACCTCGACGTGGTCGCCCCGCTCGAGCTGCGGGCGGGCGACGAGCCGCGCCCGATCGAGCTCACCCTCGCGCCGACCGGGGCGGCGATGGCCGGCGGGGCGGTCCGGATCAAGCAGATGGTCCAGTTCGACTTCGGTCGGGCGACCCTCCGGCCCGACTCGGAGCCGATCCTCGCCGAGGTGGCCCGGGTGCTCCAGGCGCAGCCGCTGATCGTCACGCTCGAGGTCCAGGGCCACACCGACAACGTCGGCACGGTGCCGGTGAACCAGTCCCTGTCGCAGGCCCGGGCCGAGGCGGTCCGCGACGCGCTGATCGCCCGCGGGGTCCCGGCCGAGAA
>JBEBJW010001191.1:0-2855 GCA_040079715.1 Myxococcota bacterium
ACCCCGACCCCGGCCCACGCGTTCTCGACCGCGCTGACCTGCGCCGAGCCCGCGCCGAACAGATCGGTCGCGGCGAGGACCGTGGCCTGGCGGCCGTTCGCGAAGGTGGTGCTCGGCGTCATGTACACCGTCAGCGCGCGGTACCACACGTCCGCCGCCGACTCGATCCCGAGCGCCGGATCCGTCGACATCAGGAAGAACGCCTTGTTCGCGATCCCCGAGCTGTAGTGGACATCGATCCCGCCGTTGTACTGGGCGTAGTTGTCGATGCTGATCCCGTCGAGGGTCGGGTCGTCCATGAACCGGAGGGCCTCGCCGAACGCCGGCAGGGTGATCACCTCGCCGACCTTCCAGGTGTTCGCGTCGACCACGAACCCCTGGAGCGACGCCTCGATCACCGCCCCGAAGATGTCGGACGTCCCTTCGTTCAGCCCGCCCGACTCGCCCGAGTAGATCAGCCCGGCGGTCCGCTCGGTGACCGCGTGGGTCAGCTCGTGCGCGACCACGTCCTCGGCGAGCGACAGCGGGCGGAAGAAGAACCCGCCGTCGCCGTACACCATCTGGGCGCCGTCCCAGAACGCGTTGTCGAACTGGAAGCTGTAGTGGGCGGACGACTTGAGGGTCGCGCCCGCGTTGTCGTAGCTGTCACGGCCCTGGTGGACGAAGTAGTAGTCGTAGGTCGCGCCTGCGAAGTTGTGGGCCGCGTCGACCGCGGCGTCGCCGATGTCCGCGCTCCCCTCGGACCGCAGGAGCGTGCCCGGGAGGGCGGTGCCGTTGTTGACCGTGTACGTCAACCGGTTCCGGATGGTCTGGAGGTTTTCGTACCGCCAGATCTCGTCGCCGGTGTGGGCGTCGACGAACACGACCGGCATCGACGGCGTGTCGGACGTGAGGTCCGCGAGCGACACCCGCCACGCGAGGTGGTCTACGCCGTCGTGGCGGACGAGCTGGAGATCGGCGTCGGCCCGGGTGGGCTCGCCCGACCAGGTCGACAGCGTCGACGCGATCGCGTCGTCCGGGGTCAGGTCCGGCGCGAGATCGACCGCGGCCACGTCGTGGAGCCACCCGTCGGTGAACCGGATCTTGCCGTCCGGCTGGAGGTGGATCACGCTCTCCCGCCCGAACACGGGCACGTCACCGACCAGCTGCTGGACCCGGACGTGGGCCTCGCCGAGGGCGTCGAACTCGACCGACCGCAGCGCGTAGGCCTCGACCCCGAACCGGGCCGGGTTGCCGACCTCGTCGAGCCAGCTCTCGGCCTGGTCCGACGCGAGCGCCTGGGCGTCGTCGTCCGCCGCATCGAACGGACCGGGCTTCGCGCCCCCCGACGGCGCGTCGGCCCCCGCACACGACGCCGCGGCAAGGATCGGACCCCACACGAACCACCAACCACGCTGCATGTGACTTCCCCCGGGACGGTGCCCACCAAGCACGCTGCCGCGCCGCCCGACCGACCGTCAACCGCCACGCCACCCGATCGGATCCGTGGCAAGGCGGTACGGCTCGGGACGTGCGCGACCAGCGGTTCGAGCCCCCGGAGCAAAATCGATGTGAACGCATCAAGGCGCGATCCGTCGCAGGCCGTCCGCGATCGGGACCGCCAGCCGACACCCGATCGCCACGTACAGCAGCCCGGGGATCAGGGCGAGCGCCGCCACGTACCACCCGGCGAACCACAGCCGGTACAGCATCGCGGTCGACGCGAGGCCGAGCACGACCGCCACCGCGTTCGGGACGCCGAGCCCGATCGTCAGGCGGCTCCACCGCGCGGCGGCCGATCCGTCGCGCCACCGGGGATCCCGGGTGATCCCCGCGAGCCACAGCCCCGCTTCGTGGAGCGCGATCGACGACCCGACGTACAGCCAGTCGACGGGATGGAAGCTCCCGAGCACGAGCCCGCGCATCAGGAACCCGATCGCGGCGGCGGCGGCGAACACCCCGACCCGCGGCAACAACGTCAACAGGGTCGCGAGCAGCACCGCGCGGAACGCGTCGTCCGGCAGCCCGGTGATCAGCGGCGCCAGTGGGCCGAGCGCGGTCGCGATCACCGCCCCGACGAGCTGGAACGCGGCCCCGACCGCGAACGTCGCCGCGGCGAACAGCGCGATCGTCACGAGGTCGGACGTCGGGGTGGTCGCGAGGAACCGGCGCCACCCGCGCGCGAGCCAGCCCCACCCGACTATCGACGCGGCGACCGCGAGCGCGAACGCCGACGGAGCGCCGATCGTCGCCCGCCGGACCCCGATCGGCGCCTCCAGCACCGCCACCGGCGCCGCGGCCCCGAGCGGCGCCACCCGGACCCGCCGGGTCGCGGTCACCACCCCCTCCACCTCGTCCTCGGCGACCCACACCGGGATCGCGGCGGTGGCCTCGCCGTGGGCGGGCACCCGGACCAGGACCGACACGTACGGCAGATCCTGCTGATCCCGGACCCGGGACCGGAACGCCGGCACCACCTGGCCGGCCGGGTCGACGACCTCGGCCCACACCACGAGATCGATCGGCGCGTCCGCCGCGCTGGACAGCGTGAGCGCCTGCCACGCCACCGCGGCGAGCGGCGAGCGACGGCCGCCGAGCCCGGTCGCGAGCAGCCACCGGTCCCACGCGCGCGGGGGCAGCACCACCGCGTCGGCCGGGCGGCTCGGGTCGGCGCGGCCGTCGGGGTCGGTCGGGAACGCGAACCCGGTGACGGTGATCGCGCCGGGATCCATCGGCCCCGGGATCACCTCGAACCCGAGGTGGCGCCCGTCGACCGACACGTCGACCGCAGACCGCGCTTCGAGGCCGATCGGCAGCCGCGCGGGACGTCCGGGGCCGATCGAGACGGGCTGCGCGACCCCGCCGACGGTCACCAC
>JBEBJW010001192.1:0-2853 GCA_040079715.1 Myxococcota bacterium
TGCTGGCCGCGCTGGTCGGCGGCGCGTGCGTGACCGAGGCGGTGGTCGCGCCGTGCCCGCCCCTGTCGGAGGTGCCGATCGTCGACGAGGTCGGCGCCGCGGCCGAGCTGGACGAGGTCCGCGCCGCGGTCGACGGGTTCGCGACCTGGACCGCCGAGCCCACGCTGTGCCTCGCTCGGATCCGGATCCAGCGGGACCTCGAGGTGAACGGCCACCGGGCGGACGGGAGCTTCGCCCACCGGGAGCGCGAGGTGCGGATCCGGTCCGGCTCCGGGCGCGTCCCGCACGTGACCCACCACGAGCTGTGCCACGCGCTCGACGCGCACCTCGGGGACCCGTCGCTCGATCGCCCGGACCTGTTCCCGGCGGAGGAGCAGCCGGACCTCGCCGGCGCCAACGCCGTGCGCGAGGCGTTCGCCGACGCCTGCGCGCCCGGTCCGGCGGAGGCGTCCCTCGCCGACGCGCTCGGCCGGTGCGACGCCGGCGGGGCGGACCCGCGGTGGGCGTTCCTGCTCGATCGGATCTTCACCGGCGACTGGGTCGCGGACGTCGCGGGGGCGACGTTCGAGGCGCGGTCGACGCCGTTCGGGGTCGGCGGGGACACCGCGCTCGACCAGCCGTTCGCCGCGGCCGACGGCGCGGTGTGGCTCCAGGCGCGGATCGGGCTGTACGACAAGACGTTCGGCCGGGTCGACCCCGAGACCGGCGCGCTCGTCGCGCTGGCGGGCCCGCCGATCGAGGACCGCCGGCTGGTCGACCGGTGGTTCGGCGGGGTCGGCGACCCGGTGATCCTCCTCGCCGGCATCGGCGCGTGGCGGGCGACCGCGGACGGGACCCGCGCCCTGCCGTACCCCACGGGCCTCGCGGTGTTCCACCACGGCGCGGTGGTCGACGACGCGCTGTACGTGTCGGCGACGGCCGACGGCGAGGTGACCCCGCGGCTGTTCCGGGTCGACCTCGCGACCGGGGCCGTCACCCCGGAGCCTCCCGTCGCCCCGGTCGGCCAGCTCGTCGCGCTGGCGGCGTCTCCGGCGGGCCTGGCCGGGGTGTGGTTCGCGGCGGGCCAGCCCGACCAGGTCGTGGTGCAGCCGACCGGGCAGCGGGGGTGGACCGTGATCGCGCCCCCGCCGGGGCTCCGGCCGATCGCCGCGGTCGCGACCGGGCCGGACGCGGTGTTCGCGCAGCTGTCGACCGGCGACGCAGCGTTCGATCCGACGGTGGTCGGCGCGCACACGCCGACGGGCTGGACGGTGTCCGGTGCGCCGTGCGGCCTCGGCGACGGCGGGTGGGCCCTGGTCGACGGCGCGCTCACCACGGTCGACGCCGACGGGGCCTCGCTCGTCCAGCTGACCCTGCCGAACCGGTAGCGCGTGATACCGGGCCCCACGGGGAGGACCGGATGCTGCGCCACCGGCTGCTCGACGCGATCCTCCGCCGTCTCGCGCGCCACCCGGACGCCGACGGGTTCGTGCTCCGGGGCGGGGTCCGGGTCCGCCAGCTCGTCCCCGGCACCCGCCGCGCCGCCCGCGACCTCGACCTGGTGTGCCTGCTCCCGTACGATCGGGCCGCGGTCTGCCGGACCGTGACCGAGCTCCTCGCGGCCGAGCTCCCCGGCGAGCCCTGGTTCGACGTCGGGGCGATCCGGCTCGATGACGACTGGCGCCCGGTCGCCCCCGGGCTCCGGCTGGTCGTCGACGGGACGGTCGGCGGCGTGACCGCGCCGGTCGCGGTCGATCTGCGGGTCCACCTCCCCCTCGGGCCGCCCACGGACCGGGTCGACGGCGTGCGGGCCCTCCGCCCGGAGTCGATCGCCGCCCGCCAGCTCCGGGTGCTCACCGACCTCGGCCGCGGCGGGTGGCGCCCGAAGGACCTCGCCGACCTCGCGGCCCTGGCCCCGATCCTCGAGCCCACGTCCCTGGGGGCGGCGATCGACGCGGTGTTCGCCGACGGCCGGGCGGACCCGCGCGAGGTGTTCGGGCGACCGGCGTGGTGGTCGGGCCGCGCCGCCGCCGCCCGGTGGGCCGACGCCGGCGGCGACACGCTGGACGCGGTGGTCGGCCGGGTCCGGGCCGCGTTCGCGCCGGTGCTCGGGTGAGCGAGGCGCCCGACGCGGTGGTGTCGCTCGCCGTCGGGACGGGCCGGTGCGGGACCACGCTGCTGGCGGCGCTCGCCGGCCGAGAGCCCGACGTGGCGGCCTCGCACGAGCGGCTCCGGCTGGCGGCGACGTTCCAGCTGTACTGCGCGTGGTACGGGCTGCCGGTCGACCCGGAAGGGTTCCTGGTCGACCGCGAGGCCGCGGTCCGGGTGGACCTCGCGTCCCGGCGGGTGTCGTTCGAGGCGAGCGCCCTGCTGTCGCACGCGGTCGAGCTGCTCCACGCGCGGCTCGGGGCGCGGGTCCTGCTGGTGGTGCGCCGACCGGACCACACCGTGGGCTCGTTCGCGGTCCGCGGGTGGTTCGCGGCGCCGCCGGTCCGCCGGGACCCCGACCGTCCGCCGTCGTACCGCGAGGGCGAGGAGCCGCGGCACTTCTTCGGCCGGATCCTGCCGATCGGCGCCGACGCCGTCGCCCGGTTCGCCGCGTCGACCCCGATCGGGCGGATCGCGTGGTTCTGGCAGGCGCGGAACCGGGCGATCCTCGACCAGCTCGGGCGGCTACCGGCGTCGGCGGTCGCGCTCGTCCGGCTCGAGGACCTCGACTTCGACCGGTACCTCGCGCTGGCGCCGTTCCTCGGCTGGCGCCCGACCGTGACCCGGGCCGCGTTCGACGCGCTGGCGGCCTCCCGCCCGAACGCCGGTCCCAACCTCCCCCGCCTGCCGGACCGGTGGACCGACCGCGAGCGGGCCGAGTTCGAG
>JBEBJW010001193.1:0-2852 GCA_040079715.1 Myxococcota bacterium
ACCGCGCGGGCCAGCAGCGTCTTGCCGGTCCCGGGCGATCCCATCAGCAGCACGCCCTTCGGGATCCGGCCGCCGAGCTTGGTGAACTTCCGAGGGTCCTTCAGGAACTCCACGATCTCCTGGAGCTCCTCCTTCGACTCCTCGATCCCGGCCACGTCCTGGAACGTGACCCGGCGCCCGCCCTCGTTCTGGAGCCGCGCCCGCGACTTGCCGAACGACAGCGCCCGGTTGTTCGCCCCCTGGAGGTTCCGCGCGAACCACAGGAGCAGCGCGCCGACTGCGATGACCGGGACGACCGTCACGATCGCCGTCATCCAGAACGACTCGTCCTGGGTCTCGAGGAAGTTCGGGGTGATGCCGTGCTCGACCAGGGAGTTGTAGGTCGGCTCGAGGAACTCGGGCCCGGTCGTCTTGAACCGGCCCTCGTTCGTGTAGACGCCAGTGATCTCCTGGCCTTGGATCGTGACTTCCTTGACCTCACCGTGGTCCACCTTTTCCATGAAGGTGCGGAAGTCGACCGTCTCCCCCGGACGATTGGCCTGGCTGATGTTCAAGAACACCAGGACCATCGCGAGGACGATCACGAACCACAGGATGTTCGCGCGTGAGATGCGAGTCATTTCCCCGACATGGGTAACACCGCTGAGGCGGACGTGACCTCCCCGGATGGGGAGTGAAACCAGATCGCTCCGTTCTCCACGACGAACGCCCCCCCTCCGCGGCACGGAATCCGACCGGATCCTCGGCGGGCGGCGCGGATCACTGCGGTCACGATCCGCGGTCCGATCCCGGGGGCGACGGTCGCGAGCGCCCGCCTGACGATCGCAGGGGGTGCTGTGATCGCGAACGCGGTCGTCCACGGTCCCGCCCCGGCGGGGACCTGCGCCCGGAGCGCCTGCTCGTCGTCCGCGAGATCCCGGCCGGTCCGGGCGATCGCGGCGGACGCGCCGGGTCGGATCGCGTCCAGCAGCGGGATCACCTCCCGGCGGATCCGGTTCCGGAGGTACCGGGGATCGCGGTTCGTCGGGTCCTCGCGCCAGTCGAGCCCGCGGGCGATCGCGTACCCGCGGATCTCGTCCCGGGTCGCCTCGAGCAGCGGCCGGACGTACCGATCGCGCCGCCACCGGATCGCCGCCAGGCCGGCGAGCCCGGTCCCGCGCATCAGGTTCACCAGGACCGTCTCGGCCACGTCGTCGGCGTGGTGGGCGAGCGCGACCCGATCGACCGGCACGGCGGCGAGTGCCAGGTACCGGGCATCGCGCGCCGCCGCCTCCCCCGGACCCGTGACCTCGACCGGGATCACCCGACACCCGAGCCCGCGATCCGCGGCGATCCCGGCGACGAACGCGGCGTCGTCGGCGCTGTCCGGGCGGAGCCGGTGGTCGATCGTCACCACCTCGAGCCGCCCGCGGTGCCACCGCGCCGTGGCGACCAGCAAGTCCAGCAGCACCACGCTGTCGACCCCGCCGCTCACCGCGACCGCGACCCGATCGTCGGGCGACCACAGCCCGTGGGTCCGGATCGCCTCCCCGACCCGCTCCCGCAGCCGCCGGGTCACGCGCCGCCGCCGAGGGCGCTCGCGGCGACCACCTGCTCCCAGTCGTCGTCGTCGGCGACCCTCACCCGGTGGCGCGCCCCGCAGCTCCGACACCGGTACCGGATCGCGGTCCGCCCGGCGACGAGCTCGGCCCCGACCGGGTCGAACACCCCGCCACACCCGCTCGCCCGATCCCCGGGCACCACGTCGACGTGGAGCGACCGGAGGCACCGCGGGCAGTGGTCGCGGTCGGTGACCCCGAGCGGCGGCACCTCGGCCCCGCAGTGGACGCAGACGAAGCCTTCGTCCCGGCGCACCGGGTTGGTCCGGACCCGGGCCGCCGCCTCCCGACCGCGGGCCCGCCGGAGCAGCCGGGCGGACGGCCAGTCGATCGCGTCGTCCGGCAGATCCGCGCCGCGCGCGTTGCCGGCGTCGACCACCGCCCGGCGGAGCGCCGGATCGCCGTCGAGCTCGGTCGCGAGCTGCTTGATCCGTCCGCGGCTCGTCGCGGCGTCCAGCAGCGCGCGGGCCCGGGCGGCGAGCGCGGTCACGGGGGCGCCGGGAGCCGCTCGATCGCCACGTGGATCAGCCGGCTGCCGGGCGACAGCCGCTTCACCACGTACAGGCCGTCGGTGACCTCGCCGAACCGGGTGTACTCGCCGACGAGGTGCGGCTGCGGCCCGGTCGTCACGAACCACTGGCTGCCGCCGGTGTCGCGATCCGACCGCGCCATCCCGACCGCCCCGGCGTCGTACGGCTCGGCCGACACCTCGTCCGGGATCGTGTACCCGGGGCCGCCCCACCCGTCGCCGCGCGGACAGCCGGTCTGCGCCACGAACCCGGGGATCACCCGGTGGAACACCCGCCCGTCGAAGAACCCGGACTCGGCGAGCTGCGCGAAGTTCGCGACCGCCAGCGGCGCTTCGTCGGGGTCGAGCGCGATCCGGAACACCCCCTCGCTGGTCTCGACCACCGCGCCGCGGATCCGCGCGAGCTCGGCGATCGCGGGCGGGCCGTCGAGCGGGTTGCCCTCCCGGACCACGGTCCCGTCCGGCTCGACCCGCTCCCGGCGGCCCGGCCCCGAGCGGTCGAGCGGAACAGGCGGTACGGTCCGCCCGAACGCCGTCGCGACCGCGATCGCCCCGTCCCGGACCACCGCCTCGGTCCGGAGGCCCGCGCGGAGGACGATCGGATCGATCCCCTCCCCGGCCGCCGTCCGCGCCTTCGGGTCGAGCGCCGCCGCGACGTCCGCGTCGCGGCTCGCCGCCGCGCGGTACTCATCGAGGTTCGTCACGCCGTCGCCATCGGCATCGCC
>JBEBJW010001194.1:0-2852 GCA_040079715.1 Myxococcota bacterium
GGTTCACCTGGCGCGACCGGCTGTTGCTCGTCGGGCCGGATCTCCAGCTCGTCGGCGCGCTCGACGAGCCGGTGGCGCGGTGGTTGCTGTCGGGCACCACCGAGGACCCCGATCTGGTCGAGGTCGTGGCGGGGGGTCCGCTCGGCGCCGCCCGGCTCCGGGTGGACGACGGGCGGCTGCTGCTCGACGGGACCCCGTCGTTCGCGCCGTCGATCGCCGACCTGGACCCGGCGGCGGTGACGGTCGCGCCGGACGGCACGGCGTCGCGGCTGGCGATCGGGGCGGTGGTGGTCCGCGGCTCGCCGGCGACGATCGCCCGGCTGCGGGAGCTGGCGCTGGCGGACACCGGCCGGGACGCGCTCGCCCGCGCGGATCTGGCGAGCCTGTACGCCACCTGGCACGCCGGCCGGACCGACCGGTGGTCGTGGTGGCTGTTCGGCGCGGTGTTCGTGACGGACCTGCTGCTCGAGGAGGCGCGCCAGGTGCCCGCCCTCGCCGGGGAGGACACCGAGCACCACGCGCGGCGGCGGCTCGTCGGCGAGTCGCTGATCGTGGCCGAGCAGTCGCGGGCGGTCCGGCTCCGGCTCGGGGCCGCGCCGGTGGCCCTCCCGTACGCGCTGATCGACGAGGAGGTCGACTGGCTCGGCGCGATCGGCGGCGGGTCGCTCGGGGAGGACCTGCGGGACCAGCTCCTCCGGACGTTCCGGTCCGAGCTGCGGTCCGGCTACAACCACCTCCAGTTCGCCCTCGCCGACGTGGAGCGAGCGGTGGCGAAGCTCGACGGGGTGCACCACCCGGAGCTCTCCGGCGGCAACGCCGGCGTGTGGGGCCGGGTCGGCCTCGGGGCGGCGATGCTGCTGCTGTCGCCGGTGTCGGGGACGATGACGATCGCGTCGGCGGTGGTCGGCCGGGTCACCGACCACGTGACCAAGGACAGCACGGCGCGCCTGCTGGTCGACCGGTACGCGCCGCAGTGCCGGACGTCATGGGACCTGCTGGTCGACGTGGCGGCGATCGCCGCGGTCGAGACCCGGGCCCACCTGACCCAGCTGTGGGTCGAGCTCGCCGAGCGCGATCGGGAGCTCGCGGGACCGACGGCCGCGTCGGAGGAGCGGGTCCGGGCCGCGCTGATCGACCGGATCCTCGCGGACCGCGCCGCCCGCGCCGTCCCGCTCGACGGTCCGGTCGGGACCACGGTGGGCGACGTGATCGACCGGATCCGGGCCCGGATCGCCACCGGTCCGCGCGAGCTGGTCGAGCGGATGACCGGTCGGGGGCGGATCACCGCCACCGCCGACCGGTGACGGTGTCCTGACGCGCCGCCAGCCTACTGGCAGATCACCCCGTCGCAGCTGAACGACGCGCCCGCGCCGTACGTCCCGAGGGTGGCGGCGGTCGAACCCACGTCGTTCGGCGCGTTGTCGGTGGCGCCGGCGCCCCAGTCGGTGCTGGCCGCGACGAGCCCGCCGCCCACCTCGACCATCGCCCCGCCGCCGGCGAGCGCGCTGTTCGTGGTGACCGCGGTGCCGGTGAGCGACAGGTCCCCGTTGTTCGCGACCCGCGCGCCGCCGCCGTACCGAGAGGCGACGTTGTCTTCGACCACGCTGTCGACCAGCACCGCGAGCCCGCCGGCGCTCACGTCGAGCCCGCCGCCGTCGTGGGCGGTGTTCCCCGCCACCGACGCCCGCACCAGCGTGAGGGTGGTGCTCCCGGTCCGGATCGAGACGCCGCCGCCGTCGCCGAGGCTGTCGTTGCCGTCGAACGCGCAGTCGGTGCAGGTCGCCGACCCCGAGTACAGGTCGAGGCCGCCGCCGCGCGACCGCGCGAGGTTCCCGGTGGCGACGATCCGGTCGAGGACCGGCGGGGTGCTCGGCGAGAACAGGGCGATCCCCGCCCCGAACGACGCCTCGTTGCCGGTCAGGGTGAGATCGCGGCCGACGAACCGGGCCCGCGCGTCGAGCAGCACGCCGCCGCCGAAGAACGCGTCGCCGTTCGCCAGGGTCAGCCCGTCGAGCGTCACGTCGTTCGCCCGGACGATGATCACGCTGCCCGCGCCGTTGCCGTCGAGGGTCGGGTCCCCGTGGCCGACGATCGACACCGACCGGGTCAGCGTCAGGCGCTCGGTGTACACCCCGGCGCACACGTCGACCCGCCCGCCGGTGAGCGCCGCCGCGACCGCCGCGCCGACCGTCGGGTACACGACCCCGCCGGTCGCGATCAACCCGGCCTCGGACGTGGCGGGGTCGCAGTCGTCGTCGACGCCGTTGCACACCTCGGGGCTCCCCGGGCCGACGCCGACCGCGGCGTCGTCGCAGTCGTCGCCGGAGGACACCGTGCCCGCCGGCGCTGCGCACGCGCGCACCGCGGTGAGCGGGTCGCCGTGCCCGTCGCCGTCGGCGTCGGTGTACCAGGTGGGCGCGGACGGCGCGTCGTCGTCGTCGGTGGCGACGTCGCAGTCGTCGTCGAGGCCCCCGTCGCACAGCTCGACCGCGCCCGGGTGGACCTGCGGGCGGGCGTCGTCGCAGTCGGTGGCGTCGACGAGGAACCCCGCCGGCGGGGCGCACGCGAGCGTGGTCGCGACGGGGTCCCCGAACCCGTCGAGGTCAGCGTCGGCGTGGTACACGGTGCGGTCGATCGCGTCCTCGTCGACGGCGCCGTCGCAGTCGTCGTCGCGGACGTTGCACACCTCGGACCGCCCGGGGTGGACCTGGGCGACCGCGTCGTCGCAGTCCCCGCCGACCGGGGCCGTGCCGGCCGGGGCCGAGCACGCGGTGACGGCGGTGGTGCCGAACCCGTCGCCGTCGGCGTCGACGTAGAACGTCGCCCCGTCGACCACGTCTTCGTCGGTGGCC
>JBEBJW010001195.1:0-2847 GCA_040079715.1 Myxococcota bacterium
CGGTGGTGACCCACGGCCTCGTGGCTGCGATCCGGGGGGTCGATCCGGCGGATCGCCCCGCGTTCGCGGCGTGGTGGACCGCCGCCGGCCTCGGCGGGACCGCGATCGTCGTCGCCACCTGGATGCGCGGGCACTACGGCGGGTTCATGAACGTCCTGATGCCGGCCCACTGGGCGCTGTGCGCGGGGCTCGGGTGGATCGCGGTCGATCTCGGGCGGCGGTTCCCGGGGATCGGGCCGCGGCTGGCGGTGGCGGCGCTCTTGGCCGGGCAGGGGTGGTGGATCGGCGCGCAGCTCGAGGTGCGCGACGTGGTGCCCACCGCCGAGGACGTCGCCGCGGGGGACGAGGTCGTGGCGCGGCTGGTCCAGTGCCCGGACGGGCCCATCCTGTCGCCGTACGCCGCCTGGCTCCCGGTCCAGGCGGGGCGCGCGCCGTCTCCGCACCTGATCGCGATGTGGGACATCGACCACCCGACCGGTCCGTTCCGCGACGGGGTCGATCGGCTGAAGGACGCGAGTCGGGCGCACCGCTGGCCGTGCGTGGTCCACGGCGGACGCCAGGCGCTCGGGTACGGCGTGGACGCGAACTACCAGGTCGCCACGCGGTTCGAGGGGACCGGGCGCGCGATGATGCCGAAGACCGGCTGGCGGGTGCGCCCGCAGGCGGTCCTCGTCCCGAAGACGCCGTGACCCACGCGCTCCGGACCCTGCCGAAGGTCGACCTGCTGGCGCGGGACCCGGCGCTGGCGGCGTTCCCGCACCCGGTCGCGGTCGGGGCGGCCCGGCACGCGATCGAGGAGGCCCGGGCGGCGATCCTCGCCGGCGGGTCGGCGCCGGACGTGCTCCGGATCGCGGTCGACCGGGCGACGTTGCTCGCGCACGGGCGGCTGGTGCCGGTGATCAACGCGACCGGGGTGGTGGTCCACACGAACCTCGGGCGGGCGCCGTGGTCGCCGGCCGCGCGGGAGGCCGCCGCGCGGGCCGCCGGGTACTGCGACGTCGAGCTCGACCGGGACCGCGGCGAGCGGGGCGGGCGGCTGCGCGGCGTGACCGCCCAGATCCGGCACCTGACGGGCGCCGAGGCGACCCTGGTGGTGAACAACGGCGCGGCGGCGGTGCTGCTCGGGCTGACCGCGCTCGCGGCGGGGCGCGAGGTCGTGGTGTCGCGGGGCGAGCTGGTCGAGATCGGCGGCGCGTTCCGGGTGCCGGACGTGATCGCGTCCGGGGGCGCGCGGCTGCGGGAGGTCGGGACCACGAACCGGACCCGGATCGACGACTACCGGGCCGTCGTCGGGCCGGAGACCGCGGTGCTGCTGCGGGTCCACCCGTCGAACTTCCGGATCGTCGGGTTCACCGCCAGCCCCACGCGGGAGGAGCTGGTCGCGCTCGGGCGGGAGCGCGGGGTGGCGGTGGTCGAGGATCTCGGCTCGGGCAGCGTCGACGGCGTGGGCGGCGAGCCGTCGATCCGGGACGTGGTGCGGTCGGGGATCGATCTGGTGATGTTCTCCGGCGACAAGCTGCTCGGCGGACCGCAGGCCGGGCTGGTGATCGGGCGGGCGGACCTGGTCGCGCGCCTCCGGGCCCACCCGCTGTACCGGGCGCTCCGGGTCGACAAGGTCACCCTCGCGGCGCTCGAGGCGACTCGGGGACCACGCGGTCGGGCGCGCGCCGCCGGTGGTCGCGATGCTGACCGCGTCGCTCGAGGTGATCGGCGCCCGGGCGTCGCGGCTGGCGGACGGGCTGGTCGCGCGCGGGGTGGACGCGGCGGTGGTGCGGACCCGCGGGTACGCCGGCGGCGGCGCGATGCCGGGCCAGGAGCTGCCGTCGGTCGGGGTGCGGGTCGCGGTCGGCGGGTCGGTCGACGCGGCCGCGCGGGCGCTCCGGGTCGGGTCGCCGGCCGTCGTGGCGCGCATCGAGGACGGCGCGCTGTTGTTCGACGCCCGCACCGTCGACGACGATCGGATCGAGGTGCTCGCGGACCGGGTGGCACAGGTCGCGCCGCGGGTGTAGGACTCCCTACGATGGCGAGCGAGTTCTACGAGCAGCTTGGGGTCGATCGGGCGGCGTCCGCGGCCCGGATCCGGTCGGCGTACGCGACGGCGGTGTCCCGGATCGCGAAGCGCCGGCGGGCACTGCTCGACCAGGGCGGCGACACCGAGCAGATCGACCTCCAGCGCGCCCGGCTCGACGACGCGTGGAAGGTGCTGTCGGACCCGCTCCGTCGCCGGCGGTACGACGTGATGCTCGCGTGGACCGAGGGGGAGCGCCCCACCACGGTCGACGCGGTGTGGACCGAGGTGTCGGACGCCCTGGTCCACCCGGCGGCGGCGGTGGCGGCGAAGCTGCTCCGGGTCACGAGCCGGCTGACCGAGATCGGCGTGCTGCCGCTCGCGCCGTCCGGGGCCGCGGCCGAGCCGCCGACGCTGGTCCCGCACGACGACGACCTCACCACCCCGCGGGCGGTGCAGCTCGGCACGGGGCAGCTCGGGGCGGGGCCCGGTCCCCGTCCGACCGAGAGCGGCGCCCTCCCGTCCCCGGAGGTCGCGCGGCTGGCGGTCCGCGGCGGTCCGCGGCCGGCGGCGGTCGCCCGGATCCCGGACGGCGAGGCGCCGTCGGAGCGGCAACCGTCGGATCGCGGGCAGGATCCTGCGCTGCGGGTGGTCGACGGCTCGCCGGGCGCGTCGGACGTGCTGGTGTTCCGGACCGATCCGTCGAGCGGTGGGTCGAACCCGGCCTCCCCGGACCCGTTGTCGAACCCGGTGTTCGACCTGGTCGCGCAGATCGACGAGTGGTCGACCGCGCCGGCGCCGGGCTCGCTGCCGCCGGTGTCCACGCCCACGCCCTCGAT
>JBEBJW010001196.1:0-2839 GCA_040079715.1 Myxococcota bacterium
TCCCCGCCAGCGGCAGCGCGAGCAGCACGCCGAGCAGCCCGAGCAGCGACCCGCCGAGCAGCAGGGCCACGATCACCACCACCGGCGACAGCCCGACCATCTCGCCGACGATCTTCGGGGTGACCACGTACCCCTCGAGCCCCTGGACCACCGCGAACGTCAGCCCGACCCCGATCAGCGGCCCCCAGCCCGACCAGTCGAGCACCGCGAGCAGCACCGACAGCACGAACCCGATCGCGAACCCGAAGTACGGCACGATGTTCAGCAGGCCCGCGAGCAGCCCGATCGCGATCCCGCTGGTCGCGCCGATCCCCGACAGGCCGAACGTGGCCGCGAGCCCGACCGCGTACAGCCCGGCCAGGATCAGCGCGACCTCGACCTGGCCGCGGAACCACGCGCCGACCACCTCGTCCATCTTCGCGATCCGGTCGAGCAGCCAGCCCCGGTTGTGGGCCGGCAGGTACTCGACGGTCGCGAACCGCATCGCGTCGAAGTCCCGCAGGAAGTAGAACGTGAGGACCGGCACCAGCACGACGTTCAACAGGCTGGCGACGATCGCCCCGGTCCGGGTCCAAAGGTCGGCGGCCGCGGTGGTCGCCCGCTGGAACAGGCCGGGGAGCTGGGTCCGCGCGCTGTCGCCGATCCCGCCGAACAGCTCCTCGAGGTGGGTCGGGACCGGAACGCCGTACCCGCCGATCCACGGGAGCAGCTCGTCGTCGACCCACGGCAGGCCGCGGTGCTGGACCAGATCGATCAGCTTCGGGACCGCGGTGGTGAGCTGGGCGATCAGGTGGGCGACGGTCGGGTACAGGAACACCACGAACAACGCCACACACCCGCCGCCGAGCGCCAGGAACAGCCCGATCCCGGTGGTGCGGGAGTGCCCCCGGGCCTCGAACCAGTCGACCGCGGGATCGAGCAGGTACGCCAGGAACAGCGCGACGAGGACCGGCGTCAGCACGTCCTGGATCGCGGCCAGGACCCTGAACAGGCCGAACGCGACCAGCCCGAAGGTGAGGATCTTCGCCAGTAGGAACGGGTACCGCTCGTACCGGAGCCACCGCTGGTTCGGATCGAGGCCGGAGCTCGTCGCGTCCATCGCCCGCAGCCTACCCCGGTCGGGGCGTCAGCGCGGGACGACCATCAGCGTCATCAGGCACATCTCGTTCTCGGTGCCCCACCCGGGCAGCGTCGGCTCGGTCCGCCCGGAGCTGTCGAAGGTGCAGGTGATCTCGAGCGCGTCGTCCGGCCCGATCGCGACCGGCTCCTCGTAGAAGTACTGGAGCTGCCAGTCGAAGTCCCACCGCTGCACGTCGGCGAGGCACTCGCCGCCCGCGTCGCCGCCGGCGCGGGTCACCCGGAGCTGCTCCTTCGCCCCGAGCCCGTGCATGTGCGGCATCACGCCGACCAGATCGAACCCGTCGTACCACTGGGCCTGCGGGACCCCCGCGGTCGCGGCGGCCATCCACCCCGGCAGCTCGAACGCGAACGGGTACGCCGACTCCCCGGGCGGGATCACCTCGGGGTCGCCGTAGAACAGGCTGGCGAGGAAGTCGTCCGGCAGCGCGAGGTACGCCTGGCGGTCGACCGCGTCTGCCGTCCGGAGGTGGATCGCGGTCGAGTCCGACCGGCCGACCGTCGCCGGGTCGACCAGGTTGTAGTGGATCTGGACCACGAACAGGTCGCGGTCGGTGATCTTCAGCCCGACCCCGTCCGGGAGCTCGACCGCGCCCATCCCGGGGGCCCACACGATCGGGACCCCGCCGACCGCGATGTTCTCGCCGGCCGTGCCGAAGCAGTCCCAGCCGTCGCGTCCGTCGACGCCGTTCACCAGCGCGATCTCCTCGGCGTTCGTCCGACCGGCGTACCCGACGAGGTCCGGATCGACCGGCATCCCGAGCACGTGGTGGACGATCGCGTCCTCGCCCGGATCGACTTCGAACCCGGTGAGGAACGTGTCGGTCGGGAACGGATCCTCGATCAGGAAGCACCGGTACTCGTCGTGGAGCGCGATGGGCGTGCCCTCGGCCTCCGGGACGAACACCGGGGTCGCGATCGTCTGGTCGACCCGGTCGAGGCCGGCGAGGGGCGGGAGCGGACCGGTGACGCCGTCGGCGGGGTCGCCTTCGGGCGCGCCGGCGTCGGACCAGGCGACGAACGTGGCCACCGCCCCGTCGTCGAGCCACCGAGTCGCGGAACGAGCCGCACGAGCCATCGTCGGTGACCAGCCACGGGGGCATCGTCCGGTCGGTCACCGCCGCGGCCATCGCGGCGGCCCACGGCCTCGCCTGGTCGTAGTCGTCGAGCGGGAACGCCCCGATCCCGCCGGTCTGGTGGCAGCCGGCGCAGTTGTCGCGCACGAGCGGCTCGACGTCGCCGTACCAGGTGGGCCCCGCGGCCGAGGTCGGGTCGCCGGTCGGGTCGTCCGTCGGGTCGGGCGTGGTCTGCCCGCCCCCGGTGCAGGCGGCGGCGAACGACAGCAGGAACAGGCGGTTCATCGGGTCCTCCGGCCGGCGTGGTCGCCGGTCGACTGTACGTACGACTGTCAGTGAACAGCGTCAACTGATGGATCGCGTGAAGAATTGTAACGCTGGTCACGAACGACCCGCGCGCGCAGCTCCGCCCACGATCGAGCGGGGATCCCCCCGTTCGACCGGAAGACTCGGTGCAGCGGCGGTCGCGGTCGGTCGGTCTTCGGACACCGCGCCCGCGCGTCACCGGCCCGGACCCGTCCGACCCCGGGACCGCGACGCGACCGGCTCGGACCCGGCTCGGACCCGGCCCAGCGTCAGCGGACGTCCAGCTCCACCCCGCCCGCGAGTCGGGCGGAGAGCTGCAC
>JBEBJW010001197.1:0-2837 GCA_040079715.1 Myxococcota bacterium
TACGACGACCGGCAGGGCAAGATCCGCGCCCGGATCGACGACCTCGACCTGTCGGCCCGCGGCTCGGTGTCGGGCGATCGCACCCGGTTCGCCACCACCACCACGATCGGCGGGCTGACGGTGAAGCAGGGCGGGGTCACCTGGCTCGACCGGGTGAAGGTCGACGCGAAGGTCGCGCTCGACGCGGCGGCGTCCGGCCAGTACACGTTCGGCGACAACACGGTCTCGCTGAACGCGCTGCCGCTCGCGTTCTCCGGCACGGTGTGGCCGAAGGAGGCCGCCACCGACCTCGACCTGAAGTTCCAGGTGCTCGACACCACGTTCAAGTCGGTGCTGTCGCTCGTCCCGTCCGCGTTCGACGACAGCTTCCGCGGGGTCGACGCGTCGGGCGGGCTCGCGCTCACCGGGTCGGCGGTCGGGGCGTACCGGTCGGCCGACGCGCTGCCGGCGTTCGACGTGGCGCTGTCGGTGACCGACGGGCGGTTCAAGTACCCGTCGCTGCCGACCGGGGTCGACGACGTCGACCTCACCCTCGCGCTCCACCACCCCGGCGGGCCGAAGGACGCGCTGGTGATCGACGTGCCCGCGATGTCGCTGACCGCGGCGGGCACCCGGGTCCGCGGGCAGGCCCACGTCGAACACCCGGTCACCGACCCGGATCTCACCGCGAAGATCGCCGGGGTCGTCGATCTCGCCGCGCTCCGCAAGGCGCTGCCGACCGCGGCGGAGGCGGCGCCCCCGAGCGGTCGGGTCGAGCTCGACGTCGACGTGGCGGGCCGGATGTCCGCGTTCCAGTCGGGCAAGACGGACCGGGTGAAGGCCGAGGGCACCGTCAGCGGCACCGACGTCCGGTACGTGTCGGAGGGCTGGCCGGACCTGATGATCCGGTCGTTCGACGTGGGGCTCGGTCCGCAGACGGCCGAGCTGCGCGACGCGCGGATCAGCTACGACGACTCGGACCTCCGGGTGAACGGCACCGCCGACGGCCTGCTGCCGTACCTGATGACCGACACCGGCACGCTGGTCGGGCGGTTCCACCTCCTGTCGAACCGGCTCGATCTGCGGCCGTTCCAGGGCGAGGAGGTCGAGGCCCCCGCTGCGTCGGTCCCACCGGGGCCCGCCCCCGGGACCGCCGAGCCGATGATCGTGCCGGTGCCCGGGAACGTCGACCTCGCCGGGACCGCGAAGATCGGCACCCTGGTGATGACCGACACCGCGACGATGACCGACGTGGACGGGACCGCGATCGTCCGCGACGGCGCCGTCCGGATGGACTCGATCCACGCGTCGATGATGGGCGGCACCGTGGCCCTGTCCGGGGTGTACCTCGCCCCGACCGCCGACAGCGCGGACCTCGACCTCACGATCACCGGGGTGAAGCTCGACATCGCGCAGACGGTCAAGTCGTTCGTCACGATGCGGAAGCTGGCGCCGCTGCTCGACGGGGTCACCGGCCGGTACGACAGCGGGATCACGATGAAGGTCCGCCTCGGGCCGGACGGGAGCCCGGACCTCCGCGCCCTGGCGTCGAGCGGGGTCCTCGCCCCGGCGGCGGCGAGCCTCCGTCCGGCGGCGCTCGCGGAGGCGTCGCAGAAGCTCGGCGGTGACCGGTTCGGCCAGCTCGACGTGGGCGGCACCGAGATCCGGTACGTGTTCGACAACGGCAAGGTCGACCTGAAGCCGTTCACCGCGAAGCTCGGGCCCGCGCCGGTGACGATCGCCGGGACGGCCGGCGTGGTCGACGAGACGCTCGACTTCCTGTTGAAGGCGAAGATCCCGACCAACCTGCTGAAGGGGACGCCGCTCCTCGCGACGGCGAAGAAGGCGCTCGGGAAGACCGCGGACGTGACGGTGAAGCTCACCGGCACCTGGGACCGCCCGAAGGTCGCGATCGGCCTCGACGGCGGCGCGCTGCTCGACGCGGTGAAGGACGTGGCGGACGACGTGCTGACCGACGCGCTCGCCGAGGCCCGCCGGCAGGGCGACGCGCTGGTGGTCGCGGCCGAGGCCCAGGCGTCGACGCTGCGGGCCCAGGGGAAGCTCGCCGCCGACAAGCTGCGGTCGGAGGCGAAGAAGCAGGGCGACAAGCTGGTGAGCGAGGCGAAGGGCAACCCGCTGAAGGAGGCGGCGGCGAAGGAGGGCGCGAAGCAGCTCGCCGCCCAGGCCGAGAAGGGCGCGGTCAAGGCGGAGGCCGAGGCGGACAAGGCCGCGGACGCGCTGGTCGCCGAGGCGAAGTCGAAGCGCGACGCGCTGCTGGCCGAGGCCCAGCGGAAGAAGGACGCCGCCACGAGGTGACGTGATCGTCACGGGTCGGCCATCCGCGCAGGTGTACGAGAGAGGTGCTGGAGGTCCCGTGTCGGCTCTCGACCTCGCCGCTCCGAACGCGGCGATGCACCTGTTGTTCGAGCGCCTGGTGTTCGGGCGCGCCCGGAACCAGGCGATCGCGTTGACCCGGATCGACGGGTACCCGCGGCGGATCGTCGCGCTGGGCGGGTCTGCGACCGCGCTCGAGGCGGCCCACCCCGAGGCGACGTTCGCGGATCCGGCCGCCCCGACGGTCTGGGCCGGGTGGCCGGACCTCGTGTGGGCGGATCTGGCGTTCGGCGCGGCGGCCGACCCGGATCGGCGGGCAGCGGAGGTCTGGCTCGCGATGCCGCGCGGCGCCGCCCTGGTGGCGCTCGAGGTGGACGCGGTCGACTCGGCGGCGGTCGGCCGGTGGCTGTCGGCGGGGTACGGCGTCCGGTCGGACCGGGCGGGGATCCGGGCGATCCGGCGCCGGTTCACCCCATCGCACACCAGCGTGGTCCGCTCGGCGTGCGGGACGGTGACGACGCGGA
>JBEBJW010001198.1:0-2834 GCA_040079715.1 Myxococcota bacterium
CGCGGCCCGGATCGCGGCCCGGGTCGACGACGGCACGATGCCGCCGGCGGGCGGGCTGACCGACGAAGAGCGCCGGTTGCTCGCCGACTGGGCGAACTGCGGGACGCCGGGGGGCCCGACCACCCCGGTCCCCGCGGACCCGTGCGCGGTCGAGATCCCGTTCGACGGCGACGTGACCGACGCGACCGCGGTCTGTCCCGGGTTCAACGTCGTCACCGGCTCGATCGTGACCGCGGCGGATCACGACCTGTCGTGTCTGTGCCGGGTCGACGGAGACCTGACGATCGCGTCGGACGCGGTGACCGCGGTGTCTGCGCCGCTCCTCGCGTCGATCGGCGGCGATCTGCAGATCTCGGGGGCCGCGATCGCCACCGTGTCGCTGCCGGCGGTGACCACGATCGGCGGCGGGGTGCGGCTCACCGAGCTGCCGGCGCTGACGCTGCTGTCGGTGGATCGGATCGACGCGATCGGCGGCGACTACGTGCTCGCCCACGCCCCCGCGCTGACCGAATGGCGGGGGGCGCAGTCGCCGCGGTCGGTCGGCGGGTCGGTGGTCCTCGACGATCTCGACGGGCTGTCGTGGATCGAGGCGTTCGGCCGCGTGGAGTCGCTCGGCGGCGGGATCACGATCACCGGGAACGACGGCGCGCTGCAGGTGTTCGGGTTCCAGAAGCTGCTCGAGGTCCCCGGCCCGGTGCTGATCGCCGACAACGACGGCGCGGCGTTGATCGAGACCCTGGTCGACGCGACGTCGATCCCGAGCGGGCTGACGATCACCGACCACCGGTCGCTGGTGGAGATCTCCGGGTTCGTGTTCCTGGCGGACGCGGGCCCGATCGCGATCACCCGGAACAAGCTGCTCACCCGGGTCCCGCGGTTCGACGGGCTCGTGTCGACCGACGGGGTCACGGTGGTCGAGAACCCGTCGCTCGCCCGGATCGACGCGTGGTTCCCGCTGGTCACGACCCTCGGGCCAGGCGGGTTCGTCGTGACCGACAACGATGCCCTCGGCGGGGCATCGGCGTTCGCGACGCTCACCACCACCGCCGGCCCGGTGGTGTTCCGCGACAACCCCGCGCTGACGGCGATCCTCGGGTTCGACAAGCTCGATCAGCTCGCGGACCTGGTGCTGACCGGCAACCCGGCGCTCGGGTCGGCGACCCTCCCGAAGCTCCAGCAGGCCACCGGGTCGGTCACGCTCGCCGACGCCGCGTTCACCGCGATCCCGGGGCTCCCGAAGCTCCACCAGATCGGCCAGGACCTGGTGCTGCGCGACAACCCCGCGCTGGCGGACGTGACGGGCCTGTACGCGGTCCGCGGGGTGACGGGGACGCTGGTGGTGCGCGGCAACCCGTCGCTGCCCGCGGCGGCGGCGGACGCGCTGGCGGCCACGATCGACGAGGTCGGCGCGACGGACATCGGCGACAACGGGCCCTGAGGCGGCCTCGTGGGCGCCGAGTTGATCGGGCGGGCGCACCTCCCCCGCCTCGGCCACGGTCCGCCCATCGAAGCCTCTGCGACGGCGGCGGAAAGGCCGAGGGCGGTCGATCCGCGGCCGGAAGGCCTTCCATTGTTCGACAGTTGTTCGAACTCCACGGGGCGCCAACCGTTACATGCGCGGAAGGAGAAGATATGCGAGTCCCGCCCTTGGTAGGTTCGACCGCGATTCTGGCGTCGGTGAGCTGCGTCGGCTCGACCTCGGCCGACATCGACACCCCGGCGACGGACACCGAGTCGGCGCCCCAGTCCGAGCCCGAGACCACAGTCGAGGATACGGAAGAGCCGATCGACCTCGGGATCTTCCGGCCGGCGGTCCCCGAGGGTGCGCTGAAGCTCGTGGAGGTGCAGGTCCTCGCGGTCTCGGACGGCGAGTTCGGCGCGTATGGTGTCGTCCACAACACCTCGACCGATTCGGCGTGCTTCGTGAACGTGACGCTCGATCTCGAGTCCAACAGCGGCCTTCCACTCGGAGGATGGACCGAGTCCACCTGGTCCACGGTTCGCCGAATCGATCGGATCAACACCGTGACGTGCATCGAGCCGGACCAGACCGGCTGGTTCTACGCATGGGACTGGGAGAACGAGCACAGGTTCGATGACATCGGTCTGGTCCGCTACTCGATCGACTCGATGCCACTCACCACGTTCGACCCGGACACTGAGGTCATCGTCCTTCCGAACCAGGTCGACATCTCCGAAGGAGCGTCCACCGCCGGATCGCCGCAAGTCGACATCGTCGCGTCGATCAAGAACGTCGGCGATGCCGACGCCACCTTCACCACACCGTTCGTCGGGTTCGCGTTGCTGTTCGACGCCGACGGTGGCTTCATCGAATGGTGCTCCTGCGACGCGAACGGCGCCGGCTTCGACTGGACGCTGCCGGCCGAAGCGGTGACCCCGGTGGAGTGTCACGCACTCGGAGCCCCGTTCCCGGCCGAGGTCCAGTTCAGCCTGAGCTGGGACTGACGAGGTGGTCGGGTCGCGCCCTGGCCGGCCACACGGGGTGCTGATAGGCAACACCCATGGCACCCCGATGCGATTGAGGCTCGGTCTGCGCATCGTCGACCTCGACCGGCGGGTCGTGGACGGCCCGAGCCACCAGACCATGACCCCGCTCGAGGCCGCCGTGCTGCGATACCTCGCCACCCGTCCCGGTACGGTCGTGAGCCGGTCGGACATCGAGCGCGAGGTGTGGGGACTGAACCCGGCGGTCCAGAGCCACACGGTGGCGGTGTGCGTTCGGCGGCTCCGCTCGAAGATCGAAGACAATCCGTCCGAAGCGCGACACCTGAAGACGGTGCGGGGCACGGGGTGGGTGCTGGAGGGGGTGGAAC
>JBEBJW010001199.1:0-2834 GCA_040079715.1 Myxococcota bacterium
GCCGCGGTGGTGGGCGTCAGCGGCTGATCACCAGGTCCGGCAGCGGCGGCGCGATCGGAGTCGGCTGCACGGCGCGCGGGAGCGGTTCCGCCTCGGCGACCGTCGGGGCGGGCACCGGCGCCGGCGGGTGCACCACCAGCGGCAGGTGGACCGCGACCGTGGCTGGGCTCGTGGTCGGCGGCTCGGTCAGGGCCGTCAGCGCGCCCACCACCGTCCCCGACGCACACAGCGCCGACGCCGCCAGCGCGATCGTCGCGCCGACCAGCACCCACGGCAGGCTCCGGGTCGGACCCTCCGGCGACGGGAGCGACGGCGGAGCCGACCGAGACGGCCACGGCGAGCGACTCCCGAGGATCGCGGTCGGCGCCTCCGCCACCGGCAGCACCGCGGTCGGGAGCTCGGCGTCGTCGGACCGGAGCGCCTCGCCGGCCCACCCCCGGCGGCGCACGGGCTCGGACACCGCGGGGAGCGGGTCGTCCGCGTCGAACGTCGCCGGGCTCGGTCGATCCTCCCACCGGGTCGGATCCGGCGGGGTCAGGTGGTGGAGCGTGTCGTCGCCCCACGGGCCGCGCCGGGGCTCGTCCCACAGCGCCTCCACGTCGACGCACCGCTGTACCCGATCGCGCGGGTCGACCGCCAGGCACGCCTCGATCGCGCGGCGAATCCGGGCCGGGCAGTCCGGGCGGAGGGTCTGCACCGGCGCGAACCGGCCGGTCTCGATCCGCGTCACCAGCGACGGCACGTGCTCGCCCGGGAACGCCGGGTGCCCGGTGACGAGCTCGTACAGGACGCACCCGAGCGCGAACAGGTCGGCCCGGTGGTCGACATCGGCGTTCGACCGGAGCTGCTCGGGCGCCATGTAGTTCGGGGTGCCGATCCGTTGGCCGACCTCGGTGATCGGACCGGAGGTCCGCGGGACCTTGGCCAGACCGAAGTCTGCGACCTTCGGCTCGATCCGGTCGTCCACCCGGAGCAGGAGGATGTTCGACGGCTTGAGGTCCCGGTGGACCAGCCGGTGGGTGTGGACGGTGGACACGCCGCGGAGGATCCCCCGGGCCAACGCGTCGATCTGGTCGTACCGGAGGGGGGCCTGGCGCCGGAGGAACTCGTGGAGCGAGCCTCCGTCGACGTACTCGAGCACCAGCACCGGGTGACCCTGGTGGACCACCACGTCGTTGACCCGCAGGACGTTCGGGTGGCGGATCCGGGACTGTGCGCGGCCTTCCTGCAAGAACCGCTCGCGGTGCTCGGCGGTGGTGCCATTGAGCACCTTGAGCGCGACCAGGCCCCCGAGGGCCGCGTGACGCGCGCGGTACACCACGCCCATCCCGCCCGCGCCGATCTTGGCCTCGACCACGTACGGCCCGACCCGGATCCCCGAACCCGCGATGTCCTCGCCGTGATGGTACACCTTGACCTCGACCGACCCTGTGGCTGCCACAGTAGACGTTGCTCGGACGAGGATCAATGCCCGCCGACCCGTCGGTAACACCAGTGAAACTCGGTCACGGATCACCACGGCGGTCGATCGACCCCGCAGGCCAATCCCGGTTATCCGGGGCCGATGTGGCTCGGCTGGCTCGCGTGTCGCCCGGATCCCGAGGTGCGGTCTCCCCCGGACGCGGAGGTGCCCCCGGTCGAGACCGGCGTCCCGCCAGGATCGTCGCCGACGACGCCGACCACGCCGACGACCCCGTCGGTGGGGCTCGGCGCCCCGGAGGTGGTGCCCCTCCCGTTCGTCACCGTCGGGGAGCTCGTGCCGTCCGCGGTCCTGACCGTGACCGACCTCGGCGGCGCGGACGGGTTGCCGCTCGCGGTGGCGGTCGACGGGCCGTTCGCGGTGGACGGCGCGCTCGACCCGCTGGCGGTCGGCGGGGCGCGGGCGTTCACCGTCGCGTTCACCGGCGCGGTCGACGCCCCGACGCTCGCCGCCGGCGCCGCGGTCGTCACCGCCGGGGACTGGCGGGTCGAGGTGGCCCTCGCGGCGGTGGTCGGCGACCCGGAGCTGCCCGCGCTCGACTGGACCACCGACGACTGGGGGACCCGCGCGATCGCCCCGTTCCCGTCCGCGCCGTTCCCGGAGGGCGGCGGTGGCCCGTGGGACGACGGCTCGGTCTTGGTGTTCGTCCCGGCCGCGCTCGGCGACCACGGCGAGCTCGGGGTGGTCACCCACCTCCACGGGTTCGGCGCGGTCCTGGCGGACACGATCGCCGACGAGCGGCTGGTGGAGCTCCACGCGATGTCCGGCCGAGAGGCGGTGTTCATCGCGCCGCAGGGGCCGGTCGCCGCCTCGTCCGGGGACTTCGGGCAGCTCGAGGAGGCGGGCGGCCACGCGCGGCTGGTCCGCGACGTCCTGGCGGTGCTGTACCGCGACGGGCTCGTCACGCGCCCGGTGATCGGCGCGCAGGTCGTGAGCTCGCACAGCGGCGGGTACGCGGCCGCCGCCAGCGTGATCCAGCGGGGCGGATCCGCGCTGTCGGCGTTGTTCCTGTACGACTCGGTGTACGGCGAGTCGGCGACGTTCGAGGCGTTCGCGGTCGACGGCGGGGTGGTGTTCTCGAACTACACCGCGACCGGCGGCACCGACGCGAACAACGTCGCGCTCCGGGCAGACCTCGAGGACGACGGGGTCGTCGTGGTCGACGACTTCCGGGTCGATCGGCTGCTCGCGTCGGACGCGGCGATCGGGTTCACCGCGAGCGACCACGCCCACGTCATGCGCGACGGGGCGACCCACGCGCGGTGGCTGGCGGCGAGCCCGCTCCGGCGGAGCCCGGCGGCGGCGCCGGAGCTGCTGGCGGTGGTGTCGGACGGGGCGCGGGCCGAGGTCCGGT
>JBEBJW010001200.1:0-2829 GCA_040079715.1 Myxococcota bacterium
GCGTGGGCCCGGGCGACGCCGTCCACGGCACGCTGGTCGTGTCCGAGGGCGGCGGCGCCACGCTCGAGTCGCTGGTGGTCGACCGGAAGGCCCCGCCGGACGCGCCACCCGAGCTCGCCCCGGGCGAGGCCGCGCCGACGGGTGCGCTGTTCCCGTCCACCCCGGTCCTGCTGGCCGAGGGGGCCCCGGTGACGATCGGCGAGGGTCAGGATCCCGGTCGGTGGGCGGTCACGTTCATCTACACCCGGTGCCCGGTGCCGGAGTACTGCCCGCTGGTGGTCACCCGATTCCAGGCGCTCCAGCAGGCGCTGCCGCCGGGGGCGCGGCTGCTCGCGATCACGATGGACCCCGAGTACGACAGCAAGGCCGTGCTGAAGGCGTTCGCCGCCCAGTCGGGGGCGATCCCCGGGAAGTGGGACTTCGGGCGGGTTCCGGACGAGGTCCTGTTCGGGCTCGCCGAGAAGGCCGGGCTGAAGGTCGCCGGCAAGGGCACCGGGATCGTCCACGACCTGGTGCTGCTGATCCTCGACGAGCACGGGCGGCTGCTCGAGCGGTACCACGACATGGCGTGGAGCCAGGACGAGGTCGTCCGGCTGCTCACGACGCCGTGACACCCTCCAGCGCGCGCGCGGCCCCGAGCGAGCCGAACGCCTTGCGGTAGGCGATCGTCTGGTAGGTGATCATCACCGGCCACGCGACCACCAGCCCGACGATCGTGAACTCGAGCCCGATCAGGATCGCGATCAGCACCAGCCACACGATCACGTGCCACGACGGGTGGCGCCGGGCGTGGGAGAACCCGTGCGACAGCGCCGCGACCGCCCCGGTCTCCGGCTCGAGCGCGACGATCGGGGTCGCGAAGATCCCGATCGCGGCGGCGATCAGCCCGGGGATGTACAGGAGCAGCACCCCGACCATCACGGCGAGCTGACTCAGCGCGTAGTACCCGACGATCCGGCCGACGTTGGGCTTGACCCGGCCGAACAGGCTCGCCGCGCTGATCTGCGGACCGCCGTCGAGCTGGTCGGCGGTCGCCCGGATCAGGCTCGCGGTCATCAGGGGGATCAGCGCGAACGCGATCACCAGGATCACCCCGACGTACAGGAGCATCCCGATCCCGGCGCCGATCGCCGCGATCGCGTCGTCGTCGACCAGCATCCCCGGGACGAACCCGACCGCGAGGGCGACGAGCGCGACCGCGATCGCGCCGAACGCGACCCCGAGGTACGCGATGCCCACGGTGAGGTACCCGGCCCAGTGTCGCTGGAAGTCGGCGAACGTCTCCCGCGCGACCGCCATCGGATCGGACACGTCCGGCGCGAGGGCTGCCGCGGTCGGGCGGCCGTCCCCCGCGGCCCCCGACGGCACGTTCCACACGTCGCTCATCGCCACCCCCGTCCCAACCTCGCCCGGGGCGCGGCGTTCGACCACCCCTCTCGTTGCCTGCCCGAACGGGGAGTCGACAGACCGCGCGGGCGAGAATCGATGACTACCGGCCTCGGATTTCCTCGGCGGATCGTCGATCTCTCGCTAGCTCAGTCGAACGGGGGACCGATGATCGCGTGGGTCGGCGGCGGGAGCGAGGCGCGGGCGGACGATCTCCGATTGGTGCTGCACGATCCGACGGGGCGCGCCGGTCCGGCCGACGTGTGCGACGCGCCGGTCTGCACCTCGCTCCTGGCGTTGATCGAGGGCGCGACGACGTCGATCGACTTCGCGTTCTACGGGTTCCGCGACCAGACGCGCCTGCTCGAGGCGATGACCGCCGCGAAGGCGCGCGGGGTGAAGATCCGCGGGGTGGTCGACCTCGACGTGGACCACCGGAACTACTACGAGTCGACGCCGTCGTGGATCGCCGCCCTCGGCGACATCCGGGACGACTTCGCGGTCGACGTGGCCTCCGCCGCCCACCAACGGTCGTTCGCCGGGATCCGGTACAAGTGCCCGCGGCCGCCCGGGTTCGCCGGACCGCTCCAGTGCCTGGCGATCGATCTCGGTGACCGGTGCTACCTGTCGGCCCACGTCAGCCGCGAGCCGATCCGGTTCGAAGGCGACATCATGCACGACAAGTTCGCGGTGGTGGACCACCGGTACGTCTGGACCGGCTCGACCAACGCGAGCGACTCGTGCACCGGCGGGTACAACGCGAACCTGGTGTGGGTGATCGACGCGCCGACCGTCGCCGCCTGGTACACGGCCGAGCTCGACCAGATGTACGACGGCGGGCGGTTCCACGACGCGAAGGCGGCCCAACCGCCGATGCGGCTCGCCCTCGGGCCCGACGTGAGCCTCGAGCTGTCGTTCTCCCCGCAGCACCACCCGATCGAGGCCACGGTCCAGCCGCTGATCCGGTCGGCCCAGCGGTCGATCGACGTGGCGGTGTTCTACCTGACCCACAAGGGTATCGCCCAGGACCTGATCGACGCCCACCTGCGCGGGGTCGCGGTCCGGGTGATCGTCGACGGGAGCAGCGCCACCAACGCGTACTCGAAGCACGAGGTGCTCCGACTGGCCGGGATCCCGGTGAAGGTCGAGGACTTCGGCGGCAAGATGCACGCGAAGTCCGCGGTGATCGACGGGTCGATCGTGATCGGCGGCTCGATGAACTGGACCAACGCCGGCGAGGACGGGAACGACGAGAACACGGTGGTCGTCCGGTCCGCCGTGCACGCCGCCCAGTACCAGCAGTGGTTCGACCGCCTGTGGGCCGAGATCCCGGACCGGTGGCTCCAGGACCGCCCGGATCCCGAGTCGGTCGCGAGCGGGCGGGCGTGCGCCGACGGGGTCGACAACGACTACGACGGCCTGACCGACGCCGCCGACCCCGGG
>JBEBJW010001201.1:0-2824 GCA_040079715.1 Myxococcota bacterium
AGCGGTCGAGCGGGGAATCCAGCCCCGAGCGGTCGAGCGGGGAATCCAGCCCCGAGCGGTCGAGCGGGGAATCCAGCCCCGAGCGGTCGAGCGGGGAATTCAGGGATCGCCTTCATGGAATCTCCAATCGACGGCGTATCTCGACGCGTACCCCGCTCGCTCCGTGCCGTCGACCACGTCGCTGTCGCTGGCTCGTGGCTGCGCTGAGGTGGATCCGCGCATCATCCGGCAGCGCGGAGCTCCGGGTGGCGTCCCGTGCCATCGGGGCCGGGCTACCGGCTGGCCCTCCGAGTCGTGCCGCGGCCTCGGTCGCGTTCGCGATACGCGCCTCGGTGTGAGCGACGGAGGGAGCGGTGGTCGATCAACGGGCGGTGGCGGCGACCCTGCACGAGCTCGGGCGGCTGCTCGAGGCGACCGGCGCGCCGGTGTACCGGGTCCGGGCGCACGATCGGGCGGCGCGGACGATCGAGGCGCTCCCGAACGGGGACCTCGAGCGGCGGGTCGAGGAGGGCCGGCTCGAGGAGCTGCCGGCGATCGGGCCTGCCCTCGCCCGGAAGCTGGTCCAGCTCGTCGGCGTGGGGACGCTGCCCGAGATCGAGGCGCTCCGGGCCCAGGTCCCGGCGGGGTTCCGGGAGTTGTCGCGGGTCGACGGGCTCGGTCCGAAGCGGATCCTGGCCCTGTACCAGGCGCTCGGGATCGCGGACCTCGACGACCTCGAGCGGGCGATCGACGCCCAGCGCCTCCGGACGGTCAAGGGGTTCTCGCCGGCGGCCGAGGAGCGGCTCCGGCCGAAGATCGCCGAGGCGCGCGCCCGGCAGGACCGCCACCTGTGGCTCGACGCGATGCGCGAGGCCGAGCGGTGGACGGCCCGGCTCGCGGCGTCCGGGGCGACGGTGGTGGCGCTGGCGGGCGACGCGCGGCGGGCGCGGGAGGAGGTCGACGGGCTGTCGCTGGTGGTGGTCGGGGCGCCGGTCCCGGCCCACGCGGTCGGGCTCGACGGGCTGCCGGTGACGCTCCGGTCCGGCTCGGCGGACGGCTGGCCGGCGACGCTCGCGTGGGAGACCGGTCCCGACGAGCACGTCGCCACCCTGCGCGCCCGGGCCGCGGCCCGCGGGCTGTCGCTCGGCCCGGACGGCCTGTTCGACGCCGCCGGCTCCGGGATCCCCCTCGCCGACGAGCGCGCCCTGTACGACCGCCTCGATCTGCCGTGGATCCCGGCCGAGCTCCGCGACGACCCCGACGCGTTCGACCTCGGCTCGGACCTCGACCGGATCGTGCGGGTCGAGGACGTGGTCGGGATGGTCCACTGCCACTCGACCTGGTCCGACGGACGCCACACGATCGCCGAGCTCGCCGCCGCGTGCGACGCCGCCGGGATCGCGTACCTGACGATCACCGACCACTCGCGGTCGGCGGGCTACGCCGGGGGCCTCGACGCCGACCGGCTCGCGCGGCAGTGGGACGAGATCGACGAGGTCCAGCAGCGGGTGGAGGTCGTGCTGCTGAAGGGGACCGAGTCGGACATCCTCGCCGACGGGTCGCTCGACTTCCCGGACCGGGTGCTCGAGGGCCTCGACGTGGTGATCGCGTCGGTCCACCAGCGCCACGGCCTCGATCCGGCCGCGATGACCCGCCGGTTGATCCGCGCGATGCGCCACCCGCTGTACAAGATCTGGGGCCACGGGCTCGGGCGGCTGATCGGGCGGCGGGACCCGATCGCGTGCGACGTGGAGGCGGTGCTGGACGCGATCGCCGACAGTCGAGCCGCGATCGAGATCAACTCCGATCCGCACCGGTTGGACCTGCCGCCGGAGTGGCTGCGCTCGGCGCGGCGCCGGCGGCTCCGGTTCGTGATCTCGTCCGACGCGCACTCGGTGGGAGGCCTGTCGGTGATCCCGTTCGGGGTCGGGATCGCGCGGCGGGCCGGGATCCTCCGGGACGAGGTGCTGAATACGCTGCCGGTCGACGCGTTCCGCCGGGTCGTCCGCCCTTCGTCGTCCGAGGGGTAGTTGCAGATACTATGAGTGGCGCAAGGAGGATCGATGAATCCGTTCAAGACCGACCTGGAGGCGATCCGGCGCCGGGCGCGCGAGCGCATGGAAGACGGCGCGGTCACCAGCGCGTACCACGCCGATCGCGAGCGGGTGATCGAGGTGCTGAACGAGGTGCTCGCGACCGAGATCGTCTGCACGCTCCGGTACAAGAACCACTACTACATGGCCTCGGGGATCCATGCAGAGCCGGTGGCGGCCGAGTTCCTGGAGCACGCGAACGAGGAGCAGCAGCACGCGGACCTCGTCGCCGAGCGGATCACCCAGCTCGGTGGCTCGCCGAACCTGAACCCCGACGGGTTGCACACCCGGTCGCACGCCGAGTACCGCGAGGGCGGCTCCCTGGTCGAGATGATCCGCGAGGACCTCGTGGCAGAGCGGATCGCGATCGAGACGTACAACGAGATCGTCCGGTGGCTCGGCGCCGACGACTCGACCACCCGGCGGATCCTCGAGGGGATCCTCGCGAAGGAGGAGGAGCACGCCGACGACCTCGCGAACCTGCTCGATCGGTTCGCCGACCGGGTGTAGGAGCCCGTACCCGTACCCGTACCCGTGCCCATGCCCATGCCCATGCCCGTGCCCTTGCCCTTGCCCCCGAACCGCTGGCGATGCGGACAGAGCCTGGCCGTTCACGCTGATCCGTGGGTGACCCGACGGGGACACGGCACGGAGCGTGCGGTTCGACGGCCAGCGGCTGGAGGACTGGAGGACGGTCCCACCCGGGTAGGAAGGAGCACGTGGGTGCCGACCGGTGGAGGGTCGGCCGGCCG
>JBEBJW010001202.1:0-2824 GCA_040079715.1 Myxococcota bacterium
TGACGAACCGTGAGCCCACCGCGTTCCTGTTCGCGACCGCCCTCGCCGCTGCGGTCGGGGCGTGCGCCACCCCCGCCGTCCTGCCCGCGCCGGCGGGGCTGCCCACCACCGGCGGCCCGTCCGGCGAGTCCACCACGTCCTCCACCGGGGAGCGCACGCCCGCCGGCACGTTCGTCGGCAACCCGAACCTGACCGCCCGGCTGGCGGACAACGACGCCCAGACCGCGGTCGGCGGCTCGTTCCAGGCGCTGGAGGTCCACCTCACCGACTGCGACGTGCCGTACGTGCCGCTCGGGCCGACCACCCTCGAGTTCCACGGCGCCACCACCTCCGACGCGCTGGCGCTCGTCCCGGGGGACCACTGCGGGCTGTTCTTCGTCGTCGACCGGTTCGTGGTCGAGTTCCGCGACGGTGGCGAAGACATCATCGTGATCGCCGACAACTTCGACCTGACGGTCGCGGCGGGGTTCTCCGCCGAGCTCGGCGACCTGTTCCAGCTCCGGTTCGGCGACGAGGCGTGGCTCGCGGAGGTCGGCGCCCTCGCCGGCCCGGGCGAGTCGATCCTGAACGGCGAGGATCCCGCGCTGGACGCCGCGTTCTACGACGGCCTGACCCGCGGCAGCACGGTGCTGCAGATCGATCCGTGACGTCCGAGCGGGCGGTCGTATCCGGTTGTGGCTGTCGCGAGAGCCGACCGCGCCGGGCGCATACGGGGCGGTTCGAACCCGAACCTCGGAGCCCGAGATGCGCCTGTCGATCGTCGTCGCCGTTGCTGTGGGGTGCGCCCCGTCCGATCCCGTCGACCTGCGGTGGGTCCCCGCCGCGCCCGATCTCGACGGCGTCGAGGGCGGGGCCGAGCCGGCCGGCGCCCTCCGCAGCGCGGTGACCCTGACGATCGACCCGATCGTGCCGGGCGACCAGACCCGGTTCGTGGTGACCGGCGCCGGCGCGAACGAGCTCGTCCACCTCGCGCGGAGCACCAACGGGCTCGGCGCGGGCCCGTGCCTCGGCACGCTGGGCGGGCTGTGCCTCGACGTGAACGGGCCGGTGACGCTCCACGGCAGCGCGACCGCCGACGCGACCGGGGTGGCGGTGCTGGTCCAGACCGTGCCCGAGTCGGTGCCGATCGGCGTCGACGCCGCGTTCCAGGCGGTGATCCCGCGCGGCGCCACCGGCCTGTCGTGGGTGAAGTCCCAGCCGGTCGAGGTCACCACCCTGGACGCCCCGCTGGTCGCGAGCGCGATGGTCGCCGGCGACCTGCGGATCACCGAGCTGATGATCGACCCGACCGCGGTGGCCGACAGCGCGGGGGAGTGGTTCGAGATCCAGAACACCTCGGGCCTCGACGCGAACCTCGACGGGCTGGTGCTGACCGACGGGATCACCGTGTTCCCGCTCGCCGAGACCCGGTTCATCGGTGCGGGCGAGACGAAGGTGTTCGGGATCGACGCCGACCCGGCGACCAACGGCGGGGTCGACGTGGACTGGGCCTACACCGGGATCGACCTCGCCGACGCGTTCGGCGAGATCTACCTGATGCGCGGCGCCACGATCATCGACGGGGTCGCGTGGGACGACGGGCAGTCGTTCCCGGTGGCCCCCGGCGTCACGATGGCGCTCGACCCCGACGCCGACCACCTCGACAACGACGTCGGACAGAACTGGTGCCTCGGGCGGGCCGGCGGCTCCCCCGGGCGGACGAACCCCGCGTGCACCACCGAGTCGGTCGGGATCTTCGACATCAGCCCGGCCGACCGGGCGGTGTTGATCTCGGGCGGCGGCGGGAACTGGCTGAACGTGGCGAACGTGGCGCTGACGATCGACCAGGCGCTCACCGGCCCCCCGCGGGCCGAGCACGGCTGGGCGAACCACCTCCAGGGCACCGTGGTCGAGTACACGTTCGACAGCGGGCTCGTGAACGGCCCCGGCGCGGACCTCGTGGTGTTCGACGCCCGGTTCGACGCGGGCGAGTACCAGGTGAGCACCGATCACGACGGGTTCGTGGCCGGGACGCCGACCTCGACGGCCGGGTGGGTCGCCACCGGGGTGACCCCGTCGTTCTTCTTCGGCGGGATCCTCCAAGGCCCGGCGTCGATCGACGCGTCGGAGATCGACCTGTCGGACCTCGGGATCCCGGAGGGGGTGTCGGTGACCCGGGTCCGGACCTTCGCGACCAACAGCGCCACCGATCCGGTCGGGATCGGCGCGCTCTGATCGGACCGACGCCCACCGGGCGACGGCTACAGGATCCACGCCGCGAGCGCCGCCGCCGCGCAGAGCTGCCCGGCGACCCAGGTCGACCCGACCCGGGACAGCCTGCGCCAGCCCGAGCCCTCGTCCGCCCGGGTCAGCGCCGACGCGATCGGCAACCCGAGCGCTTGCACGGGGAGCGCGAACACGAAGGTCGCCCCCACGGCGGCGAACCCGGCGACCAGCGCCACCGCCGTCGTCGACGCGAGCCCGAGCGGCGGGGCGGCGTCGACCGCCACGCGCGCCGCCCACGCGGCGACGGCCAGGTTCGGCCCGATCCCGCCCAGCCCGAGCGTCCACTCGATCGGACGGACGCTCCGCTCGAGCGACGGGGCGCGCACCCGATCCGGGAAGTCCTCGGTCAGGACCAGGTGGGCCTGGGCCGCCGAGCCCACCGCAGCGCCGATCCCGAGCGCGGGCAACGCCGCCCACCCCGCGGGGCCGAGGCTCGACAGCAGCGCGACCGCCGGGATGGTCCAGCCGAACCCGGCCGCGAAGCCCGCCAGGGCCGTCCAGCGCACGAGCGGGCCGGCCTCCGACCGGGCGAGCGCGGTCCACGTGTGTGACGTCATCG
>JBEBJW010001203.1:0-2822 GCA_040079715.1 Myxococcota bacterium
GCCGAACCCGATCGCCTCGAGCAGGTCGAGCGCCGGATCGGCGAGCTGGGCCTCGGTGAGCCGCAGCACGTCGGTGCAGAACTCCTTGCCGAGGGTCCACGGGTTGAACACGAACTTGATGTCGAACGCGGTGGCGAGCTGACTCTCGATCTTCGCGATCAGGTCGGCGCCGAACCCGCGGGCCCGGAGCGCGTCGTGGTCGATCCCGGGCGCGCCCACGAGGCTCGCGTGGCCGGTCGCGTAGGTCACGATCGCGTCGATCTGCGCCGGGGTGTACCCGAGGCGGGCGAGCGCCGGCGGCACCGACAGGTTGATGATCTTGAAGTACCCGCCGCCGGCCAGCTTCTTGAACTTGACCAGCGCGAAGTCCGGCTCGATCCCCGTGGTGTCGCAGTCCATCACCAGCCCGATCGTGCCGGTGGGGGCGACGACCGAGACCTGGGCGTTGCGGAACCCGTGCTCGACGCCGAGCCGGAGCGCGTCGTCCCACGCGCGGCGGGCGGTGTCGACGAGGTCCTTCGGGGTGCCGGTCGGGTCGAGCGGGACCGGGCGGATCGCCAGCCCCTCGTACTCGTCGGCCGGGGCCGCGTACGCCGCCCGCCGGTGGTTCCGGATCACCCGGAGCATCGCGTCGCGGTTCGCGGCGTACCGGGCGAACGGCCCGAGCTCGGCCGCCATCCGGGCGCTCGTCGCGTACGCCTCGCCGGTCAGGATCGCCGACAGGGCGGCGCACACCCCGCGCCCGCGGGCGCTGTCGTACGGGATGCCCATCACCATCAGCAGGGCGCCGAGGTTCGCGAACCCGAGGCCGAGGGTGCGGTACTCGTACGACCGGCGGGCGATCTCGTCCGACGGGAACTGCGCCATCGCGACCGACACCTCGAGCACCATCGTCCACAGGCGGATCGCGTGGACGTAGTCGTCGATCCGGAACTCGCCGGTGGCCGAGCCGCCGTTCGGCGCCATCGCGTCGTGGAACCGGATCAGGTTCAGCGAGGCGAGGTTGCACGCCGTGTCGTCGAGGAACATGTACTCGGAGCACGGGTTGCTGGCGTTGATCCGGCCGTCGACCGGGCAGGTGTGCCAGTCGTTGATCGTGGTGTCGAACTGGACCCCGGGATCGGCGCACGCCCACGCGGCGTAGCACACGTCCTCCCACAGGTCGGTCGCCCGGAGGGTCTTCGCGACCTTGCCGTCCGTGCGGCGGATCAGCCGCCACTGCTCGTCGCGGAGCACGGCGTCCATGAACGCGTTCGGGATCCGGACGCTGTTGTTCGAGTTCTGACCCGACACGGTCTGGTACGCGTCGGACTGCCAGTCGGTGTCGTACACCGGGATCTCGATCCGGGTGTAGCCCTGCTTCGCGTACTGGATCGTGCGGTACAGGACGGTGTCCGGGACCCCCATCCCGCGGGCGTCGCGCATCGCCGTGGCCAGCGCGCGGTTCTGTCGCGGATCGAGCGTCGCGGTCGACGGCTCGCCGATCGCCTCCAGCACCGCGTTCAGCCGCGACTCGAGGATCTTCGAGCCGGTGACCATCGAGGCCACCTTCTGCTCCTCGAGCACCTTCCACCCGACGAACGCCTCGATGTCCGGGTGGTCGAGGTCGAGGCACACCATCTTCGCGGCCCGACGGGTGGTGCCGCCGCTCTTGATCGCGCCCGCGGCCTTGTCGCCGATCTTCAGGAAGCTCATCAGGCCGGACGACCGACCGCCGCCCGACAGCGGCTCGCCCTCGCCCCGGAGCGACGAGAAGTTCGTGCCGGTGCCCGACCCGTACTTGAACAGGCGGGCCTCGCGGGTCCACAGGTCCATGATCCCGCCGTCGTTGACGAGATCGTCGCGGATCGCCTGGATGAAGCAGGCGTGCGGCTGCGGCCGCTCGTAGGCGGAGTTCGACGGGACGACCTCGCCCGACAGCGGGTCGACGTACGAGTGCCCCTGGGCCGGACCGTCGATCCCGTACGCCCAGTGGAGCCCGGTGTTGAACCACTGGGGCGAGTTCGGCGCGCACAGCTGGCGCGCCATCATCCACCGGAGCTCGTCGTAGAACGCGACCGCGTCGTCCGCGGTGTCGAACAGGCCCTCGCGCGCGCCCCAGTACGCCCAGCACCCCGCGAGCCGGTCGAACACCTGCCGCGCGTCGGTCTCCCGCCCGAACCGACGGTCCGCCGGCACGCCGTCCACGTCCGGCACGCTCCGCTGCAGCTTCGTCGGGATGCCCGGCTCGTCGACCTTCTTGGTCCGCGCGGGCACCCCGGCCCGCCGGAAGTACTTCTGGGCCAGGATGTCCGTCGCGACCTGGCTCCAGCTGTCCGGGACCGTGATCCCGTCCGCTTCGAACACGGTCGACCCGTCGGGGTTGCGGATCTCCGAGTGGCGCGAGACGAACGCGAGACCATCGTACGGAGTCTGCAGACCGACGGTGAATCGGCGGGCAACACGCATCGAGCACCTCGAGGGGGGTTCGGAGGGGGACCCGGGAGGGTCACACGAGGAACGGCGGCGTGACCGCGATCGGACGCGGACACGGATGTCGTGTGGGCGCCTCAGCGACGAGGCACAGGCACAATATCTAGTGTCGCGAGCCGAGTACAACCACAACATGTGGTATTCGGCCCCCGAGATCGCCCGTCGGGTTGTCCACAGCCTGTGGAAATGGATAGCGCAGGTTCGTCCGAAGGCGCGCCCGCGGATCCCCGATCGGCGCTCCCGACGGTCCCCCGGCGTCCCCAGTTCGTCCACAGGTCGTCCCCAGCCCGGGCCATCGGCGAGGGTCGGCCGCGAACCCGCCCCACGGGCGGAGGGAGCCCGGGGGATCC
>JBEBJW010001204.1:0-2821 GCA_040079715.1 Myxococcota bacterium
GGGCTCGGACCGCATCGCGATCGCCCCGACCGCGGCCCCGCCGAGCACCCCGAGCGCCCGGTACGCGGCCGCCGGCCCCGCCACCGCCGCGTCGTTCCGGATCGTCTGCCACCCGCCGTGGATCGCGGTCGTGGTCCACAGCGACGCCGTGAGGCCCCACCCGACGCCGCTCGCGTAGGTCAGGCCCTGGCCGAACGTCAGGGGGTGGGTGCCGGCGTACACCGCGCCGCCGCCGATCCCGACCGCGGCGCCGCCGACCGCGCCGATCGCCGTCCCCGCGTCGAACTGGCCCCACACCCCGACCGACGACAGCGCGACCCCGCCGACGACCGCGTTCGCGCCGACGAACAGCGCCCCGCCGAACGGATCCACCACCGACGGGGCGCCGCCGAGCCGCTCCAGGACCTCCGGGTATCGGTCGGACAGGGTCCGGACGGCGAGGGACCGGACCCGCGCCGGGACCACCTCCGCCCCGCTGATGTCGAACAGCGCCTGGCCCGCGGCAGCGGTGCCGTGGTCTCCGAGCGCCGCGACGAGCGCGGTCTGGACCTCGCGCGGGGCGAGCGGATCGAGGATCACCCGCTCCGGGACGGTCACCGCCGCCGGGTCGCGCGAGGTGAGCGCCGCGACCGCCACGCCCTGCTGGAACGCCGGGTCCCGATCCGCGACCGCTCCGCGGAGGATCCCGACGACCCGGGGATCGTCGATCTTCGCGAGCTCGGACGCCGCCCCGAGGCGGACCGGGGTCGGCCACCGGTCGTCGGTGACGGTGGTGGCGAGGCTCAGGAGCCGGTCGAGCCGCTCGGCCACCCGGATCGCCGCGTCGCGATCGGCGAGCGCCTGGGCGGCCTGCAGCGGGTCGACGGGCGGGGCCTCGGGTGCGGCGCCGGATGCCGCGGCGGGATCGGGCGGCGCCGGCGCCGGGACCGCCGGGACCTGCGCGGGCGCCTCGGGTACGGGCGCGGCCGCTGGCGCCGGCTCGGCAGCGACGGCAGCGGCGACCGACCACACGACCACGGGACCTCCTCGCCCGAGCTTCGCAGCAAGACCCGTGCCGGCGCAACCTGCGGTACGGATCCGAGATGGACGACCGCTGGTGGACCGACGATCCGTTGCTGCGAGAGCTGGTGCCGATCGTGCGCGCGCCGACCGGGCGCAGCTCGGCGGGGTATCCGTACCTCGCCCGCCCGGCGTGGGCCCGGCTCCGGGACTGGGTGCCGCACGTGCTCGGGGCCGGGCTGCGGGTCTGGCACGCGACCGACCGGATCGCGTCGGCGGACCCGGACGGGGACGTGGGTCCGGCGCTCCAGGTGGTCCGCCAGGTGGTGAACACCGCGGCGATCACCGCGCCCCCCGATCTGTGGCTGCTGCACCACGTGCTCGCGGCCCTCGCCCGGGCCGGCTGGCTCGGGCGGCTGGTCGACGGGCTCGACGCGGTGCCGGACCCGCTCCGCCCGGACGTGACGCTGCTGCTGGCCCGCGGGTACCTGGTCCGGACGGGCGTCGCCGGGGTCCGGTGGTCCGACGAGCCGACCGCGCACCGGGTGCGGCTCGCCCACCCGCCGCCGGTGGCCCCGATCGACCTGTCGGCGCGGTGGCGCTCGGCGCTCGCCGGCGCGCCGACCGACCTCGGTCCGCTGGCGGACGCCGTCGCGGGGCCGATCCCCGACGCGGACCACCCGGCGCCGGCGTGGGTCGCGACCCCGGAGGACCTGGCCCTCGGGGCGCGGCTGGTGCCGATCGTGCTCGGGCTCCGGGCGGCGGACCGCGTCCCGGCGCTGCTCGCGGCCGCGCGGATCGACGAGGACGCCCTGCGGCCGCTGGTCCCGGCCCTCGCCGAGCGGGTGCTCGCGACCCTGACCGCGGCGGGGTGGGTCGAGGGCCACGCGCTGACCGCGATCGGACGGCGGGCGCTGGTCAAGGGCCCAGGTCCGTTCGGGATCATCGAGGCGTACCACCCGTACGTCGCGGCGCTGCCGGCGCTGTGGGCAGGCGGCGGGCGGGTCCACGTGGCGCGGGCCGCGAACGTCGCCGCGAGCCAGGACGCGAACCGGGCGACGTTCGAGCGGGCGAACGACGCGCTCGACCGCTACTGCGCCGACACCGGGTTCCGGTACACGGTGTTCGTCGAGCACGCCGTCGGGCGCGGGGAGGCGATCCGCCAGCGGTACGCCCGGTCCGGCGACGCGGTCGCCTACGTCGGGGCGGACCTCGAGCCGGCGGCGATCGACGCGGCCCGGGCGGAGGTCGCGGCGGGGCGGCTCCCGGCGGCGGTCCGGTTCGTCGAGGCGGACATCGCGGACCCGGGGACGCTGGTCCGGGCGCTGCAGGCGGCGGGGCTCGACCCGGCTCGGGCGGTGATGGTCGTCGGCAACGGGTTCCACGAGGTCCGCGACCGGACGGACGCCCGGATGATCGAGGTGTTCCGCGGGTACGCCGCCGCCGGGATCACCCTGCTGCTGACCGAGGAGACCGCGCTGTCGGTCGACGACCTGCTGCGGACCGCGTGGAACACGTACCACGCGTCGTTCCGGTACGTGCACGAGCGCTCCGGGCAGGGGCTCCGCCCGCAAGGCCCGTCGACCGGGGCGATCCCCGGCCTCGGACCCCCGCTGCCGACGAGCTGGGTCGAGTGCGCGACCCGCGCCGGGTACGTCGAGCTCCGCCGGTATGGGTCCCGCAGCCGGACGATTTACCCGTACCGGAGGGCCGACGGCCACAACCCGTCGATCAGCGCGAACCTGTTCCTGGTCCCGCCGGACCGACCGCAGGAACCGCCAGGCTGACCGCGACCGGGCCGGCGCACCGAACCCACCCGATC
>JBEBJW010001205.1:0-2818 GCA_040079715.1 Myxococcota bacterium
GGCCGGGGTGAACCCGCCCCGACCGGGCGTGAGCGGCAGCGGGATCCCGACCGACGCCGAGCCGGTCACGGGGTTCGCCGACACCTTCTCGCCCATGCCGCTGATGGCGCCGCCGCCCTTCGGCAGGCTCACCGCCGGTGGGGCGATCCGGAACCCGTCGGGCAGGGACCCGTCCGGACCGCGGCCCGGCGCGGGATCGCGGCCGAGGGTTCCGGGTCGGGGCGGCGACTTGCCTGGTGGGTCCATCGGCACCGCCGAACCCTACCTGGCCCCTGCCCGCTTGCCCAGGCGCCACCGCCCGAATCGGGGCGAGACGGCCGCCTCGGCCCACCCGCGCCTACCGAAATCGGACGATCCTCATCAGGAGTGGATCGCGCATCGATTTCTGGCTTCAGCGTGGATGAAAATGGTCGGGGCGACTGGATTCGAACCAGCGACCACCAGACCCCCAGTACGTTGGACAGGGCGCTCACATAGGCCAGAAGCACCGCGCCGCACGTACAGACAGCCTGTCTGAACAGTGTCCGTACAACGGGCGAAACTACGGTTCCGCGCGGCGTAGCTACAGTGCACCTCAACGCGGAGTTAACGCGTTCCCGCCCTGCGATTGTATGCGACCCGACCTGGTCGTCTGGGGCGTGATGTATGACCCGGTCCAGCCTCTGGCAGGTGTTGCCATGATGGCCCAGGCGGTTCGAGTCCGTCGGCGCTCGCGACCAGCGGGGTCGGCGTCGGGTAGCTGAAGGGGCGCACATTGATAAACCGGTTCGGCGGGAGCTCGCCGGGTCACGGGGGTGTATGCGGCGTTCGGCTGGCCCGTGTCACCGGAGCCCGAAACGGGGGTCGGTCAGCACGAGGCAACCGGCGGCCTATTCCTCCATGAAGGTCACAGTACCACCCTCCATGATCGCTGCGCGATACAACGCGACGAGGGCATCCTTCAGGCCTTGAGCGCCGCCGTCCAGGTCCTTTGTACGTTCGAGCTGACGCAGGGTGTCCTGAGGATCCGGATCGACCCATCGCGGCTCCTCTCTCCATCCCGTAAGGAGATGATAGTGCCGGGCAAAACCGACCCAACCCGTCGCGGCCGGCATCACGGCTTCCATCAGGCGATCGAAGTAACCACTCCAGCAGTGGATGGTTCCCCCAGCACTGCTGAAGACAATGGCAGGTTCCCCCTCAAATCCTCGATAAAGGTCGACGTTCACGGTCCGCCCGCGGAAAAGTGGCCAGCGCGAAGCATATCGAGCTGAGCCTGTGTGGCCACCGCATTCTGATTCGCCAATACTGCATTCATCCAATCGTACATGGACACCCATTGGTTCCCTGAAAGGACATGCTCCGTGGCGCGCTGACCTGTGGCCGTACCCGGGGTCCTTCTCGAAACCACCCAGGTATCGCCTTGCGAGGGAGGGGCGCCTGGCGTTCTGGTGTGCCAGCGCGCCTCGTAGCGCTCCCCCGTATTTGCGCGCCAACGGAAGGAGATTTGATCGTATCCCACCTTCGCCTGAATGCGAACTTCCGCGTCATCCGGGATCGTCACGGGGCTCGAAGCTCGAACTCGTCGTGCCGCCCGGTATGCCGCGCTCGCCTCAGCCCGGGTTGAATACCGGCCGATGTTCCCCCTCTGAAATGCGTTCCACGGGTTGGATCGGACGACGGCGCCTGCGACCAGGGCGAGGCTAGCCGCAGCGCGGGCCGTTGAGACGGCTTGTTCTGACGAATACCCGCCCTCGTAGAAGTAGTCACCGGGTGCTTTGGACTCCGGGCCAAGCAATGCATCGAGCGGCCCTGAAACCACCTGCGTGGCACCCGCTTCCACTGCATCGGCCCCCAGGATGGGCGTCATGCCCCAGTTCACGGGTGAGTAGGGCGAGGTCACAACGGTGGATGCACTGTCCGCTGCGCCCCTCGTGTACTTGGCGGCGGCGTCCATCGCGTAGTCTTCATTTTCCACTGACGTATGAATGCCAAAGAGCCCTCGACCCATTTCACGAACGACCTCGCGAATGAAGCCGGCCTGATCTGCCTTTATTCTGTCCCACACGGTTGGGTCGCGACGCGCGACGACCTCCACCTCCAGCATGTCCTCGTCGACGGACGCATCGGAGTCAGCGTCGGGTACTGGGTCGACACCGTCCTCGACAGTACGCGTCCCAGTCGAATCGTGTCCCCGGATCGGACTTCCACGACAGTAACCGAATCTGTTGGGTCCATCAGCCAAGCGTGCCGGATCGACCCGCTCCCACCTCCCCAGCCACGCCACATAGTACCTTGCGCCGTGATACCCGAGGCTGGTCTCGTCGTCTCGCTCCTTTCCTGTGTAGAGGTAGCGCTTGGAGGAAAAGTCGGTGGCGCCGTTCGTGGCCCACCAGGCTGTGGTTCCGTACGGGTGGTACTCCTCGTAGTCGATGATTGCGCCGACCTCGTCCACCTCGAGCGTCGCCGTTCCCAGGTGGTCCCCGAGCTGGTATCGCAAGCGCGGCGTCGGGTTCGGGACCGCGGAGCCGTTGGTCACCGTCAGCGTCTCGACCAGCGCGATCCGTAGCTGATCGTCCATCACGTGCAGCGTCTGCCGCTCCTCCTGCAGCCGCGACCCGGTGCGCTTCCGCCACACCTCGTACCCGCCGACGTAGATCCTCTCCTCCTGGACGCCGCCCTTGTCCACCTGCTTGCGGACCCGCTGCCCGCCCGCGTCATACGCGTACCACGCCACGCTGCCGGCCAGATCGAGGTCCGCCCGCCGGATCTGGTCTTGATGATCCCGGACCAGCGCCGGCAGGTGCGGCATCGCGGTCATCGCGCCCCGCTCGTTGTA
>JBEBJW010001206.1:0-2818 GCA_040079715.1 Myxococcota bacterium
TCGCACGCGAGCTCCCACTCGTTCCGGTCGACCTCGATCCCGAGCATCGCCGCCCGCTCGAGCAGGATCGCCGCCTTGTCCGGCAGGCCCTTCAGCACCCGCTCGACCCGCGCGGTCCACACGTCGCGCATCTCGACCGGCAGCTCGGCGACCTCGCCCGGGCGGACCTCGAACCCGGTCGGCGACAGCGTGAGGATCCCCCGCTTGATCCAGTCGCCGATCAGCTCGAGCACGAACATCGGGTTCCCGCCCGTCCGCTCCGCGACCTGCGCCGCGAGCGCCGGGGACAGCCCGAGGACCTCCTCGATCAGCGTGACGTGGTCCCGGAGCGGCAGCGGCCCGAGCTCGAGCTCGATCGTGTCCGGCAGGGCGACGATCTGGTCGAGCAGCTCCCGCTCCTCCTTCCGGTCGACCAGCGCCTCCGACCGGGCGGTGACCACCACCAGGACCGAGAACGGCGGGCGGGCGGTCAGCAGGTGCTTCGCGAGCAGCAGGCCGTCGTGGCCGACGTGGACGTCGTCGAGCATCACGATCACCGGCCGCTCGTTGGTCATCGCCCGGACCATCGACTCGGACTGCCGCCGCCGGATCTCGGCGTCGCCCGGCCCGACCAGCACCGCGAACGCCTCCGGCTCGGTCCGCAGCCCGACCCGGTGGAGCGACTTCGCGAGCCACCGCCCGCGGTTCCCGGCCTCGACCTCGGCCATCCGGAGGTGACGGGCCCACATCCGCCGGGCCGGACCGTCGCCGTCGCCCTCGAAGAACCGCGTCTTGAGCGCGGCGGCGACCCCGAGCTCGTGCGCCCGCTCGCACAGCCAGCTCCCGAGGCGGGTCTTACCGGTCCCTGCTGCGCCGGTCACCACCACGCAGCGCGGCCGCGCGTCGCGGACCACGTCCTGGAGCGAGCGCCACAGCAGATCGCGCTCGTCGATCCGCCCGACCATCGGTGACCGCCGGACTCCCCACAGCTTGAGCCCGGCGCCGAGGAGCTGGAGCGACCGCCGGGCCGACTCCGGGCGGCGCCAGTCGACGAACCGCCGGATCGCCGAGGTGCCCGCCGGCCCCGCGCCGCCGTTCGCACCACCCCCGCGGCCGGAGCCGCGCGGCTTCGACTCGATCGCGAACGACACCATCCCGGTCGCGAGATCGAGGCCCTCCGGGATCCCGGTCATCGGTGAGGCGCCGTCCGGGGTGACCGGGTCGGTCCGGGTGCCGTCGTCGTCCTCGCTCGACAGGACCCGGATCGTCGGCAGCCGGTCGACCACGTCGTCGGCGCGCGACACGGTGTGCCCGACCACCTCGCCGAGCTCGAGCAGCGCCTCGGCGGCGTCGGCGGCCCGGTTGAACCGCTCGGCCGGGCTCTTCGCGACGCACCGGCGGAGCCAGTCCTTGAACCCGGCGGGGGCGCGGATCCCGTCGTCCGGCAGCGGCTGCTCGAGCTGGGCCCGGACGAGCGCGACCCCGCTGTAGTTGTGGAACGGGATCCGGCCGGTCAGGAGCTGCCACGCGACGTTGCCGAGGGAGTAGATGTCGGTCCACGGGCCGACCTCCCACGACTCGGCGCGGATCTGCTCGGGCGCCATGTACTGGACGGTGCCGATCGCGGTCTTCTGGCCGGTCTTCTTCAGCTCGCGCCGCTCGAACGCGTGGGCGATCCCGAAGTCGGCGAGCTTCAGCCCGGGGCGCAGGTCCTCCGGGCCGCACACCAGCACGTTCGCCGGCTTGAGGTCCTGGTGGACGACCCCGCGCGCGTGGGCGTGGGCGAGCGCGTCGAGCAGCGCCAGCAGGACCTCGCGGACCCCCTCCCACGGCAGCCGGCCCCAGTCGCGCAAGGTACCGCGCCCGGCCAGCTCCATCGCGATGTACGGGCACCCGGCGACCAGCCGGCCGTTCGACGAGGCCGCGGCGAGCGAGTCGACCTGGCCGATGTCGTACACCCACACGACGCCGGGGTGATCGAGGCGGGCGACCGCGCGGACCTCGTTCTTGAACGAGTCCTCGAGCTCCTCCTCGGTCACCTGGGTCTCGAGGATCTTCACCGCGACCGGCACGCCCTGGTCCTGGTGCCGGGCGCGCCACACCGCACCCATCCCCCCGCGGCCGATCGGCTCGTCGAGCACGAACGGTCCGAGGCGGGTCGGGCCCGAGAGCTTGCGGTCGTACGATTCGGGTCGCGCCACGGGCGACAGCGTACCGCTGGTGGAGCTGCTCCGCATCACGGTTCGGTGGCGGTCCGGCCCCGACCCCGCGACGAATCAGCGCTCCAGGCGATCGATCCGCTCCCGGAGCTTCACGTTCTCCTCGGCGAGGGCGTCGAGCCGACGGCGCACCGCGGTCAGGCCCTCAGCTCCGGTCCGTCCGCGGCGGAGCTGGACCAGCGCCTCGTACGCCGACCGGCGGGTCCGCCCGTCCGGGGCCGTCCGGTGCGCTCGGGACAGCGCGCCCTCGGCCCGGCCGGCGCGGATCCGCCCGAGCGCCGCGATCGCCGCGAGCTGCGACCGGAACCCGGGCTCGGTGGTCATCTCGATCAGCCGATCGACCGCCGCCCGCCGGACCGCGTCGACCGCGTCCCCGAGCCGCCCGAGCGCCGCCGCGGCCGCCGCCCGGGTCCGGTCCGGGTACACCGGCCGGCTGTACCCGACCAGCACGTCGAGGGCAGCCGGGTCCTCGATCTCGGCCCGGGCGGTGATCGAGGCGCGGGCGGTGCGGCCGTCGTGGATGGACCTCGTCCGGCAGCGCGCGCTCGAGGCCCTGGCCGAGATCGAGGACCCGGCTGCCCTCGACGTGCTGGTCGGGGACAGCCGGCCGGTGTACCCGG
>JBEBJW010001207.1:0-2817 GCA_040079715.1 Myxococcota bacterium
ACCGGGCGGCGATCCCCGGCAGCGCCCGCGCCCCGACCCGGGTCAGCGCGAGCGCGAGCGTCGCGAGGTCCCCGGTCGGGACCGCGGCCACCAGTCGATCCCCGACCTCGTCCCACCCCTGCGCGTACGCGTACGCGACCATCCGGTGCCACCCGGCCGGCGGATCGTCGAGCAGGGTCGCGACCGCCGACCGGCCGAGCGCCCCGTACCGATCGGCGTACCACTGGTAGTACGCCTCGATCGCCGCGTCGTGGGCGTCGGCGGAGTCGTCGTACCCGTCCTCGTCGTCCCCAGGGGGGAACCCGGCGACCATCCGGAGCCCGAGCGCGGCGGTGGCGGCGTCGATCGGGGCGCGCTCGGCCACCGCCCGCCACCACCCGAGCTTGAGCGTGGTCTCGCCGGTCTCGCGGAACAGCCCGTCGTCGCTCAGGGCGAGCGCCCGGTCGCCGTGGGCGTCGACGAACGCGGCGACCCCGACCTCGACGGTGTCCCGCCCGTACCGGACCCGGCGCCACGCCACGTCGAACGCGTCGGACTCGTCCTCGGTCACGGCCGGTCCGACGGCGATCGGGTCGGGGACCGGCGGCGCCGGGGACACCCGGGCGGCGATCACGTCGGCCGCGTCGCGGACGTCCCGCTTCTTCGACGCCCGCGCGAGCGCGACGATCGCGTCTGCGAACGGTCCGGCGGCCGCAGCGGCGATCGCGGCGTCCCGGACCTCGGCCACCGCGTCGCCGAGCGCGCGGACCACCGCCGGGATCACCACCGGATCGGTCGCCTGACCGAGCCCGTGGACGAACCACACCCGCTGGGCGGCCTTCGTCCCGCTCGCGTCCGCGATCAGCGCCGGGAACACCTTCGCGATCGCTCCGCACACCCGATCGAGGCCCGGGAGCGTCCGCCCCCGCTTCAGCGCCGACACCCACGCGACGGCCGCCGCGGCGGTCCGGTCGGTGACCGCCGCCGGGACGTACGCGACGCCGTCGTACCGCTCGGCCACCGCGGTCAGCACCCACTGCTCGCGCCGGTCCACGGCGACCCCGGCGAGCATCGCGCACGCGAGCTCGGGGCCCACGTCGGTGTTCAGCCCGTCGAGCAGGGCCTCTCCGAGGTCCGGGGGGAGCGCGGTCCCCGCCGCGGCCGCCCGGCGCGCCAGCCACCCGAGCGCGGTGGTGATCCCGAACTCCCGGGCGCCGTGGGCCCGGTGGCGGGCGACGATCGCCGCCGCCAATCCGTCCGGGTCCGGGTACCGGTCGAGCACCGCCAGCGCCTCGTCCACCACCGACCGGTAGTCGATGTTCAGCGCGATCGACGCGAGGCGGTCCGCCGTCAGGTGCCCCTCGATCCCGTCGAGGAACGACAGGTTCCACAGCCGCGCCCCCGGCGTGCTCGCGGCCTCGATCAGCGCCGCCGCCGCGACCTCGACCGGCCACCCGGCCCGGATCCGCTCGGCGATGTCCTGCGACCCGACCTGCTGGACCGCGTCGCGCGCGAGCCGCGGCAGCGACGCCGGCGACAGCTCCGCCGCGGCCAGCGCCCCGTACGCGACGAGCTCGAGCCCGAACGCCGCCTTCATCGGCTCGTCCATCGCCCGCCACGCGGCGACGAGCGGCGCCGGGTCGGCGATCTTCGCCCGGACCAGGCAGTGCGGGTAGATGTTCCACCCGTCCTGGTTGCTCGCCCAGTTCGACCGCAGCCCGGCGACGGTCGGGTGCCGCGACGCCGCGAGCAGCAGCGCGCCCACGTCGGCGGCGGTGTACGCGTCGACCGCGTCGTCCATCTCGCGCCACCAGCCGTTGTCGGCCGAGACGTCGAGCGCGCCCTCGCGCCACAGCGCCCACAGGGTCGCGCCGAACGCCGCGCCGTACCGGTCCTTGAGCTTGCGCTCGAGCGTGTGGCGGTCCGCGCCGTGGTTCCGGACGAGCTCCCGCGCGATCTCCAGGTCCACTGTGTCCCCCGTCGGCATCGGTCCCTCCGTGCCCTCACGTACCGGCTCCGGATCGGGTCACAATGTGAACGATGCGGCTCACGGCGGTCGAGCTCGACCTCGGGTCCGGGACGGTGGCGCGCGACGGGGCCGTGGCGGCGCTGCGCCCGGTCGAACAGGCGCTGCTCCGGTACCTGATCGAGCGGCCGGGGCGGACCGTCCCGCGGGACGAGCTGCTCGCCGCGGTGTGGGGGTACCGCGACGGGGTGCGCAGCCGGACCCTCGACACCACGGTGAAGACCCTCCGGAAGAAGCTCGAGGCCGACCCGGCCCGCCCCGACCACCTGCGGACGGTCCATGGCGTCGGGTACTGCTTCGAGCCGATCCGGGCGGCGGCGGTCCCGGCGATCCGGACGCCCCTCGGGGCGCTGTTCGGGCGGGACACGCTCCGCGCGCACCTCGCGTCGGTGGTCCGCGACGAGCGGCTGGTCACGCTGGTCGGGCCCGGCGGGATGGGCAAGACCCGCCTGGCGCTGGCCCTCGCCGCCGACGCGCCCCCGGCCCTCGTGGTGGACCTCGCGCACGCGACCACCGACCACCAGGTGTACGCCGAGGTCGCGCGGGCGCTGGAGGTGCCGCTCGGGCGGGATCCGGCGGCGGTCGGTCGGGCGCTCGCGGCCCGCGGCGCGATCCGGGTGGTGCTCGACAACGCCGAGTCCCTGGATCCTGGCGGCGCAGCGGCGATCGCGGCCCTCGCCGAGGCGGCCCCCGCGGCGCGGCTGGTGGTCACGAGCCGGCGGCCGCTGCGGGTCCACGCCGAGCTGCGGATCGAGGTGCCCCCGCTCGATCCCGGGGCGGCAGCGGCGCTGCTGCTCGATCGCGGTCGGCGG
>JBEBJW010001208.1:0-2815 GCA_040079715.1 Myxococcota bacterium
GGATCCGCGGCGTCGCGCCACACCTCGAGCGCGAGATCGAGCTCGGATCCGCGTCGGTTGGTGATCACGGTCCGGGTCCGCAGCGGCCGATCGATCACGACCCACCGGTGGACCACCACGTCGCGCAGCGACACCACCGTCCGCCCGGTCGCGCGCCGGGCGGCGTCGGCCAGCCGATCGACCATCGACATCGCGGGCAGCGCGGGCAGGGTCCAGGTCGGCGGGTGGTCCCGCAGCCACGGCTCGGCGTCCGGGTCGATCAGGACCTCGCCGGTGCCGTCGTCGGCAGGGGAGACCGCGGCCGGAGCTGCGGTCGGACCCGGCGCGGGGGTCGCAGGGGTCGTGGGACCCGGCGACGGCGAGGGCGACGGGGAGCTCGGATCCGGGATCGGCGCGGGCCCGTCGTCGACGATCCGGACCGCCAGGTTGATCACCTGGTAGATCCGGAGCTCGTCGACCCACAGGTATCCCTCGGCGATCGCGAACACGCCGCGATCGTCGGACCCGACCTCGACGATGTCGAGCTCGCCGCGGATCGTCTTGTTCTCCGGGACGACCTGACCCCGGTACTTCCAGGTCAGCTCCTTGCCCATCGCCAGCGGCTCGAACCGCGGCCGGGCCATCCCGCGGTGCTGGTCGGTGTGGATCATCCAGAACTGGAGGAGCTGGACCAGCGCCTCGAGCCCGAGCGAGCCCGGCTGGACCGGATCCGCGAAGAAGTGGGCCTTGAAGAACCACTCGGACGGGTCGACGTCCTTCTCCGACCGGATCTTGCCGCGCCCGTGCTTGCCTCCGGTGGGCCACAAGCCGGTCACCCGGTCGAGCATGCACAGCATCGGGTTCGGCAGCCGGAGCGGGCCGCCGAAGTACCGCGCCGGGCTCGGCACGAGGTCGACCAGGAACTCGCTCGGGGCGTCGCGGGCGGCGCGCTCGTCGGCGGTCGGGGTGATCCCGACCTGGTTCGCGAGGGACGCCCGCGGGAAGAACCCGAACACGGTCTTCATCACGTAGATCGGCTGGCCGCCGATCAGGCAGGTGACCTCGAACCCCTCGATGATCATCCCGCCGGCGGTGCTGATCGCGGTGATCTTCGCCTTGGTGGTCAGGGTGCCGCTGGTCGGGATCACCTCGGCGAGCCAGGTCGCCGTGCCGTCGAGGTTCCGGAAGAACAGCTCGATGTCGGTGGTGAGCGCGCTCCCGACGTAGCTCGCGATCCACCCGCACGGCTGGAGCGCGGCCTCGAGCAGCACGCAGAACGGCATCGTCGGGTGGGCGTTCTCGCGGAAGTACCACGCGTCGCCCGGCACGTCGTACTCGAGCTCGATCGCGGTCCCGGTCTTCATCCCGCCGATCGGCCCGTCGACCTTCGTGACGCGCGACATGAAGTGGTACGGGGGCCCGGGGAGGCGGGCGCAGTGCTTGCCCTCGTCGAACGGCCGGTACATCGAGCCGAACGCGTCCGACGGCTTGCCCCACGCGCACGCGAGCAGGCTGTCGTACCCGAACCGGAACCCGTCCGGGGTCGCAGCGACCGGCACCGGATCGCCGAGGTCCTGGAGCGCGGGCGTGCTGGTGATCGGCCAGTCCGGCCGGAGCCGCACCCCGACCCGCCGGGCGTGGAACGCCTTCAGGCCGTCGATCGTGCACAGGAAGTCGGCGTAGACGGTGGGCCAGCCGCCGGGGCCGCCGGCGTGGACCTCCTCCACGAACACCTCGTACACGAGGTCCTTCGACGACGGGATCACCTGGCCGCGACACTTGAGGTCGTACGCCAGATCCGGCACGACCTCGAACGACCAGCCGTCCCGCCGGATCGTGAACCCGTACGCGGTCATCAGGAAACTGACGGCCTGCAGGCACGCCTCGAACATCATCGTGCCGGGCATGCACGGGTCGTCCTTGAAGTGACCCTGGAAGAACCAGTCGGTCGGCGCCACGTCCTGCTCGGCCCGGAAGTACCCGCGCTTCCACGGCCCGCCGGTCGCGTCGAGCGCGGTGACCCGCTGCCAGAACGACATCGGCGGGGGCGCGATCCGCGGCGTGCGGACGTGGGTCTGGAGCCGGAGGTACTCGGGCCCGGAGAAGCAGGCGAACGCGTCGCCCCGGGCGAACGCCAGCACCTGGTCCGCCGTGTACGAGGCGGCGATCGCCTTCACCACCGGCGGGTCGACCCGGGCGTCGGCCGCGTGGGCCCCGGTCTCGGGGGACCACAGGATCCCGCCGGACTCGGCCAGCTCGGCGTCGCTGAAGAACCCGGCCTGGCCGTCGCGCACCAGCAGGCGGGCGACCCCGTCCTGGTCCACGCAGTCGTAGTGGAAGAAGAAGATCCGCGTGTTGCCGATGTTCGCGTGGCCGTCGACGTGGATCTCGTACCGGAGCGTGGTCCCCGGGCGCGGCAGGCCGCCGCCGTACGTCAGCGTGCAGCCGAGCAGGCGGTACACCCGCTCGCCGCGGTTGTGGAAGTCGGCGCCGAGCCAGCTGATCAGCAGCAGGTCTGCCTGGCCGGCCTCGATCATCACCCCGGCGGGCATCGTCCCGTCGTGGAGGTACCACGCGTCCCACACCACGTCGGTCTCGGTCCAGATCGTGCCGGTGGTCATCGAGCCGGGCTCGGCGTCGAGGCCGACCACCCGGTCCGCGAGCAGCAGCGGCGGCTCGGGCATCCGGACCTGGCGCGGGAACCCGTCCTGCCGGGCGAACGCCTCGCCGAACACCTTGCTGATCTTGTCGGACGCCAGCACCTCGAGCTCGGCCCGCGACCACTTCGGGCCGGGCAGCGCGCCCATCCGCACCGACGCCACCGCCGGGGCAGGGG
>JBEBJW010001209.1:0-2815 GCA_040079715.1 Myxococcota bacterium
CTTGGTGCCCCGCGCCGCCGCTCCGCGTCGGACGCGGGCACCAAGCCCTCCCGTCGCCCTGCCGCGCGCGTGCGCGGTGCGCGCGCGCGCGGCGCCGGTCCTCCGAAACCGACGGTCGGACCGAGGCCCACCCGGGCACGCCGCGTGCTTCGTACGGGCGGCGGAGGGTGTGATGAACGTTCGTCCGTTGCGTCGCGTCGGCGTCGGTCTCGGTCTCGGGCTGTCGGTCGGCCTGTCCACCGGGTGTCCCACGGCCCAGCCGCCACCGACCTGTGACGAGATCGAAGCCGACGGCAAGGAGTGCGGGTCGAGCTGGAACGTCCACAAGAACTTCGAGCAGCCGCTCCTGATCCAAATCGACGCCACCACCACCCAGGCGATCACGATCCCGGGCCTGCAGACCTGCATGCCCCCCGGGTTCGAGGTGTTCGTCGACTGGCAGCACGGCCCGAACCTCGACCAGGCCCTCGAGGCCCTCGGCGCCGAGAAGCTGGCCGAGGCCCGCGCCGCGTCGGTCGACAAGTGCGAGGCGTACGTCGCGGTCGGCAACACCCCGCTCGACGAGGCCCAGATCGAGGCGCTGTGCGAGGCGTACGCCGGCGACGCGTACCCGCTGCTGGTGGAGGACGCGCAGGACGTGGACATCTCCATCTCGCAGCCGTGCGAGTACTGGGTGTCCGCGGCGCCGCCGTACCAGAAGCCGTTGTCGCTCGTGGTCAGCACCCCGACCGACACCGCCTACGCCACCGGCCACGTCGCGTGGACCACCACCTGCACCCGCACCTCGTGCACCTCGACGATCGAGTCGCTCGACGTCCGGCTCGACGAGCCCCTGTCCCTCGCGGCCGCCACCGCCAGCTACACCCTGACCGACGGCGAGTTCCGGCTCGACTCGAAGCCGTCCGGCACCCGCGCCCTCACCACCAGCACGATCACCGTCGGCCGCGAGCAGGCGAAGCTCGCGTTCGAGGGCCACGCGCTGGCCGGGACCCTGACCGTCCCGGTCGATGGCGTGTACACCAACCCGGCGCCGCTGACCGTCAGCCTGCCGAGCCGCGGAAACCCGTCGTTCGTCGGGACGTTCGTCGTGTCGGGCGTCCCGGTCACCGTGACCACCCGCTGACGGCTCGGGCTCCGCTGCGGTGAACCGAGCGATCGGCGCCCGCAGCGGACCCAGCGCACGTCGCAGCCCTCGAGCCTCCGGTTCGGGCCGCGCCGAGCGCATCGTGACCGACGGCAAGACCGCGCTCGACGCCCTCGCGGTAGGTGCGGCGCGGGCGGGCGGCCCGGCCCGGGGCCGTCGGGCGCCGTCCGGGGCCGCGACCGTGCCCCTCCGGAGCCTCCTCCGGCGGCCGCTCCGTGCCCCGCGCCGCCGCTCCGCGTCGGACGCGGGCACCAGGCCCTCCCGTCGCCCTGCCGCGCGCGTGCGCGGTGCGCGCGCGCGCGGCGCCGGTCCTCCGAAACCGGAGTTCGGACCGAGCCCCGCCTGGGCACACCGCGTGCTTCGTACAGGCGACGGAGGGTGTGATGAACGTTCGTCCCTTGCGTCGCGTCGGGCTCGGTGTCGGTCTCGGTCTGTCGGTCGGCCTGTCGACCGGGTGCCCCAGCGAACCGCCCCCGACCTGCGACGACATCGAAGCCGACGGCCAGACCTGCGGGTCGAGCTGGAACGTCCACAAGAACTTCGCTCAGCCGTTCCTGATCCAGGTCGACGCGACCACCACCCAGGCGATCACGATCCCGGGCCTGCAGACCTGCATGCTGCCGGACTACGCGGTGTTCGTCGACTGGGAGCACGGCCCGAACCTCGACCAGGCGCTCGAAGCGCTCGGTGACGTAGCGCTGGCCGAGATCCGCGCCGCGTCGGTCGACAAGTGCCAGGTGTACATGGAGCAGGGCAACGCCCCGCTCGACGACACCCAGATCGAGACGCTGTGCGAGTCGTACGCCGGCGACGCGTACCCGCTGCTGATCGACAATGACGCGCAGGACATCAACACCTCGATCTCGCAGCCGTGCATTTACTCCGGCCCGTGGGCCCCGCCGTACCAGAAGCCGCTGTCGCTCGTGGTCAGCACCCCGACCGACACCGCGTTCGCCACCGGCCACGTCGGGTGGACCACCACCTGCACCCGCACCTCGTGCACCTCGACCATCGAGTCGCTCGACGTCCGGCTCGACGAGCCCCTGTCCGTCGCGGCCGCGACCGCCAGCTACACCCTCACCGACGGCGAGTTCCGGCTCGACTCGAAGCCGTCCGGCACCCGCGCCCTCACCACCAGCACGATCACCGTCGGTCGCGAGCAGGCGAAGCTCGCGTTCGAGGGCCACGCGCTGGCCGGGACCCTGACCGTCCCGGTCGATGGCGTGTACACCAACCCGGCGCCGCTGACCGTCAGCCTGCCGAGCCGCGGAAACCCGTCGTTCGTCGGGACGTTCGTCGTGTCGGGCGTCCCGGTCACCGTGACCACCCGCTGACGGCTCGCTTCGCCGGGTGAACTGAGCGATCGGCGCCGATCTCGGTCGGCGACGGCGCTCCCTGTGCCGGGACGTGCCCTCGTCCTCCGGGCGGACCCCCGTCCTCCCGGGTCGCTCAGTTCACCGGGCCAGGGGCTTCACGGGCACGGCGCGAGGTCCGGCCGGTGGACCGAGATCGGCTCCGGGACCACCTCGCCGGTGATCACCGGCGCCGCGTCGCGGTACTCGAGGGCGACCGACCCGCCGTACAGGCCGGCGGTCACCGTGCCGGCGATCGTCGTCGACGCGCGGGACGTCAGCGTCACGTACGCGTTGATCGCCTGGAGCGTCCCCGGAA
>JBEBJW010001210.1:0-2813 GCA_040079715.1 Myxococcota bacterium
GGCCTCCGACACGAACGCGTCCGCCTCGGCGAGCTGCCCCTGGTTCACCGCGACCCACGCGAGGTTCTGGGTCATCGTCGCCACCCCGCGGAGGTTCGCGAACGACCGGTGGGTGGCGATCGACTCGCGGAGCAGCTCCCGGGCGTCGTCGAACCGCCCCTCGCACGCCGCCACCAGCCCGAGGTTGCCGAGCACGGGTCCCTCGGCGCGCCGGTTCCCGACCTCCCGGTGGACCGCGAGCGCCTCGGCGAGGTGCTCGCGCGCCTGGACCAGATCGCCCGCGTCGATGCAGGTCACCCCGAGGTTCCCGAGGACGAACGCCTCCGCTCGCCGATTCCCGACCGCGCGCTGGGCCGCGAGCGCCTCGGCGTAGTGGGCGCGGGCGGACGGGCCGTCGCCGAGGTGGTGGAGCAGGTCCCCGAGCGACCGGTGGAGCTGGCCGGCGAACGAGGTGAGGCCTTGCGCCTCGGCCAGCGCGAGGCCGGTCCGGTAGTGGTCGATCGCGATCGCCGGCTGGCCCGCGGCCGCCCGGGCCTGGCCGGCCGGGCTCGACACCAAGCACCGGTCGCGCTCCGACCGCGTCGGGAGCGCCGGCGTCGCCTCGAGCAGCGCCACCGCCGTCGCCACCGGCCCGCGCCGCGCGCACACCAGCCAGATCGCCCGCGCGGTCTGCGCCGCGACCGGACCGTCCCCCCGCGCGATCGCCCGCCGGGCCGCCGCCGCGAGGTTGTCGCGCTCGCGCTCCAGCGCCGCGAACGTCTCGGCCCCGGTCGGGCCATCGAGGGCCAGCCGGGCGGGCTCGGACGCGACGGTGGCGGCGAGGTGCCGGCCGTGGCGCTCCTCGGCCGCCCGGGTCCCGTCCCGCTCGGCGAGGCGGGCGGCGGCGTAGTCCCGGATGCTGACCAACAGATCCAGGCGATCGGCCGCGATCCGTCGGACCCACGACCGGTCGACCAGCGCCTGGACCGCGTCGAGCGCCCACATGCCGCGGAGCTCGACCACCGCTTCGGCCGCCCCCGGGGTGAACCCGCCGTCGAACACCGACAGCTGCGCGAGGGCGTCGCGCTCCTCCTCCGCCAGCAGGTGCCAGCTCCAGTCGAGCGTGGCGGTCAGCGTCGCGTGCCGGTCGATCCGCGGCCCGGTCGCGGTCAGGACCCGGAACCGGTCGGACATCCGCTCGAGCAGCCCGCGCGGGCTCAGCATCCCGGTCCGCGCCGCCGCGAGCTCGATCGCGAGCGGCAACCCGTCGAGGAGGGCCACCAGCGCTGCCACCGCCGGTCGCTCCTCCGCGGGGAGCGCGGCCCCGCCGGACAGGGCCCCCGCCCGGACGGCGAACAGCGCCTCGGCGTCGGCCTGCGGCAGGGGCTCGAGCGCGACCACCACCTCCCCGTCGAGGCCGAGGCGGGCCCGCGACGTGACGACGACCTGGGCCTCGGTGGTGCCGCGCAGCCACGCCCCGAGCGTGGGCTCGGCGAACGCCGCCACCTGCTCGAAGTTGTCGAGCACGACCAGCGCGCGCCCGCGCCGGACCCACAGGTCGCGCACCGCGTCCACGCCGTCGCCGGGACCGACCGGCACCCCGAGCCCCCGCGCGACGGCCGTGACCACCCCGGCGGCGTCCCGGGCGTCGGACAGGTCGCAGAACCACACCCCGCCAGGGTGGACGGCGGTCCTGGACGCGGCGAGCCGCAGGGCGACCCGGGTCTTGCCGACCCCGCCTGGGCCGAGGATGGTCACCAGGCGGGCGCCCCCGTCGAGCTGCCGCCCGAGGGCCGCCAGATCGTCGACCCGCCCGACGAACGCGTCCCGCTCGGGTGGAACCTGGTGGGCGACCTGGGTCGGATCGGCCTCCAGCCGGTATCCGCCTCCGCGGGTCGACACGATCCACTTCGGAGCGTCGCCGTCGAGCTCGACCTTCCGCCGGAGCCGCGACACGGTGTTGTCGACGGCGCGGGTCATCACCCGGCGCGAGTAGCCCCACACCTCGGTCAGCAGCTCGTCGCGCGACACGGTGGTCCCGCGCCGCACGATCAGGAACTGGAGCAGCGACGCCTCGAGCGGGGTGAGGTGATGCCGACCCGCGGGGCCCTCCACCCGCCGGTTGGTGAGGTCGACCTCGGCCTGTCCGAGCTGCACCACCGCGGCCATCCTGCCCCCTCCCGCGGCGTTCTAACGAGGTTGTTCGTTGCCGCCGAGGACAGCGGTGGCTATCCCGTGGCGGTCCGGTAGTGCTCGACCACCCGGTACCCGCGGGCATACAGCCCGAACAGCGCGGCCGCCACGAACGCGAACCCGGCGAACAGCACCATCCGCAAGGCCACCGCGCCGACGCCGAGCCCGTCGGCGAGCCCGTCGAACGACGGGTGCTTCACCCCGACGTTCGCGAGCAGCACCCACAGGTTGCCGACGGTGACCGACAGGCTCCAGAAGCTCATCAGGGTGCCCTTCATCCGCGGCGGCGCCTGGCTGTAGGCGAACTCGAGGCCGGTGGCCGACACCAGGACCTCGCCGAGGGTCAGGATCGCGTACGGCAGGACCTGCCAAGCGATCGAGAACGAGCGGCCCCCGTCGATCGCGAGCTGGAACCCGGCCACCACGACCCACGACAGGCCGGACAGCGCGATCCCGAGCGTCATCCGGCGGAGGGCGGTCGGCTCGAACCCGCGCCGCCGCAGCGCCGGGAACACGACCAGGTTGTTCAACGGGATCAGCACCATCACGAGGGCCGGGTTCAGCGCCTGCATCTGCGCCGGGTGGAACCACCACGGGCGGGTCATCGCGTCCGCCTGGAACACCCAGGTCGACGCCTTCTG
>JBEBJW010001211.1:0-2808 GCA_040079715.1 Myxococcota bacterium
GTGCTGGGTGATCGGGGCCGACGGGGGGATCGACGATCGCGACGCGAGCGAGGTCGCGGCGGCGTCGATCGACGGGGCGACCGACGATCGGCTGGGCGAGGTCGCGCTCCGGGTGTTCGACGTCGACGGCGACGGGTTCGACGACGTGATCGTCGCGGACGAAGGCCACGGCTACGTGTTCGCCGGGCCGCTCGCCGGGGGCCTCGATCCCGGCTCCGCGACCACCGCGTGGGCCGGCGCGGTGGCGTCGGTGGGGGCCGGACCGGGCGCGCTGGTGCTCGGGGCGCCTCCCGGCGCGGTGTACGGGCTGGTCGCCGCCGGGGCGGTGGCCCTCCCGGCCGACGCGGCGCGGACCCTGACCGGGGCGGACGGGTTCGGCGCCGCGGTGTCCGACGTGGCGCCGCTGATCGGGCCGTCGGATCTCGCGATCGCCGCGCCCGCCTCGGACGGCGGCGCGGGACGGGTGGTGATCACCGGCTGGTGAGGCCCATTCCCCAGCCCGAGCCCCAGCCCATGCCCGTGCCCGTGCCGTGGGCGCTCAGCCTGTCCGGAGCCCGATCCGGTCTCCCGCTCGACCGCAGGCGGTTTCTGGTCGTCGATCCGCGATCGTGGGACTGCCGCCCGAGCGGGTGAACGGCGTTACCTGGGACCGTGTCCCCGAACCCGCCCCGCGAACCGCCGGCCGCGCTCCGGGCCGAGCTCGCCGCCTCGATCGACCACACCCTCCACGAGGAGGCCCGTCGGAACGAGCTCGCGATCGCGTCGGTCCGGCTGGCGACCCTCGGCGCGATGGCGGTGGTCGAGCTGTGGCTCGTGTCGGGGCCGTCGGCGCTCGGGTGGGCCGCCCCGTGGTGCGCGGCGTTCACGTTCGCGTACCTCGCGCTCGCCGCGGCGATCGCGGCGGCGCTCCGGCGCGGGTGGTGGACGCGGTGGCTGTGGGTCGCGCTGCCGATCGCCGACGCGACGTACATGGCGGCGCGGATCGGCGTGATCTTCGTCGTGGCCGGGATCCCCCACGTGGTGCGGGTCCAGGAGCTCGCGACCGTCACCGCGATGGCGTCGCTGCTGGCGGCGTCGGGCTCGTTCCGGCTCCAACCCCGGGCCGTCGGGTTGACGACCGCGCTCGGTGCCGCCCAGTACGTCGGGTTCGCGGCGTGGATCGGGCTGCCGTCGTTCCACGCGGTGGTCCACCTGTCGCTGATCGGGGCGGTCGGGTTCATGGCCGGGCACCTGACGCGGATCGTCCGGCGGGCGGTCCACAGCGAGGTCACCCGGCTGACCCTGCGGCGCCTGCTGCCCGCCGCCGTGATCGACGCCGCCGACAGCGACCCGATGGCCCTGTTGACCGAGCCCCGATCGCTCGACGCCACCGTGGTGGTCACCGACCTGCGCGGGTTCACCACCTGGGCCGAGAACCGCACGCCGCTCGAGGTGCTCGGGTTCCTGAACGCGGTCCAGGGCGCGCTCGCGAAGGCCGTGTCCGATCACGGCGGGACGGTCGACAAGTTCATGGGCGACGGGATGCTCGCGGTGTTCGGCGCGCCGCAGCCGCTGGCGGACCACGCGGATCGCGCGCTCGCCGCCGTTCGGGCGATGCTCGACGCCGCCGGGCGGTTCGAGCCGCTGGCCCTCGGGGTCGGTGTCCACTCGGGCGAAGTGGTCGTGGGCTGCGTCGGGGCGGGGATCCGGATGGAGTTCACCGTGCTCGGCGACACCGTGAACACCGCGTCGCGGCTCGAGTCGGCGACCAAGGACCACGACGTCGCCGTGCTCGTCAGCCGAACGACCCGCGACCGGTGCGCGGTCGAGCTCCGCCCGATCGGCGAGCTCGAGATCCGGGGGCGGGTCGAGCGGCTGGTGGCCTACACCTTCGCCCCGTGACGGAGGTCCGTGACGATTGTGGGATCGGTCCGGGTGACCGCGCGCATTGCGTAGTCGAACCTTCCTGGAGGGATCATGGACCGAAACCAGTTGCTGTCGATCTGCGCGTTCGGCTTGCTGTCTCTGGTCGTCGCCGCGTGCAGCGACGTCGGCGTCGCGAACGGCATCGGGGACAACGAGCGCGGCGGCGTGGCGCTCACCGGGTCGGAGTCGTCGACCACCACCACGGCGACCACCGGGACCGGCACCGGCGGCACCACCGGGACCGACACCACCACCGGCTCGACGACGACCACCGGCGGCACCGGTGACGACGACGATGACGACGACGATGACGACGACGACGACGACGACGACGACGACGACGACGACGATGACGATGACGACGACGACGACGACGACGATGACGATGACGGCGACGACGACGACGACGACGACGACGACGACGACGATGACGATGACGACGACGATGACGATGACGATGACGACGATGACGACGACAGCGCGGCGGACACCGGCTCCGGCACCTGATCGGGTCGTGACCCCCGGCCGCAGCGTCCCCATCGGGTGGCGCGGGCGGCCGGGAGGTGGCAATGGGTGTCGATGGTCGTCTGCTCCCTGATCGCGGCGACGGCGACCGCCGGCGTCTCGGTTGCGTTCCCGTCGTCGGAGCGATCCGGCGATTGGTCCGACGTCCTGGCCCTCGGCGACCTCCAGTGGAGCGACGCCGATCCGGACGTGGTGATCGTCGCGTCGGGCAGCAGCTGGACGATCCGGGCCAGCGGTCGGCTGGCGACGGTCCCGGTCCCCGCCACCCGCGACGAGCGCGAAGACGTCGTGTGGCTCGTGGTCAGCCTGGTCACCCCGGTCGAGGCGCCGCCGCCGGTCGAGCCCGTGGCGCCCCCGCCGGTCGCGCCGGCGCCCTCC
>JBEBJW010001212.1:0-2803 GCA_040079715.1 Myxococcota bacterium
TGGGACGGAGCATCGCTGGGCGCGGGGGCGGGGGTCGGACCGGCGTCGAGCGCCGGGAGCGACGCGCAGGCCAGCGTCGACAGGACCGTCAGCCCGATCGCGGTGGGGAGCCAGCCCCGGGCGGTCAGGCGGGCGAGCCAGCCCCGGACGGCGGAGCGGATCGCAGGCAGCAGCGGGTGGCGCAGGCGAGGCACGACCGTGTTTAGCTCCGACCGCGCCCCCGGGGCAACCGATCACCGCCCGACGGAGATCCCGAACCGGTCGATGTACGCCCCGTACCGCGCGTGGACCTCGGCCCGATCGAGCCCGTACAGCTGGCCGTCGTACTTGTGCTGGCCGCGCTCGTCGGTGCGCTTGCGCGACAGGTAGGCGGCGACCTTCGCGTCGGCGTCCGGGCCGGTCGGGAGATCGAACTTCGCCGTCAGGTTCCGGACCACCGCCGCCGGATCCGCCACCAGGTCCTCGAACCGGACGTCGAAGAACCGCGCGGGATCGAGGTGGGCGCGGGCTGCCATCGCCCGCTCGATCCCCACCAGCATCCGCCGCTCCATGAACGCGCCGATCTCCTCGCGGTCGATCCGCCCGAACAGCGTCCGCCACTGGAGCGACATCAGCGAGCAGTAGCTGGCGAGCGTGTCGTACGGGTCGCGGTGGGTCCACACCACGCAGGCGTCCGGGAACACGTGGAGCAGCGAGTCGACGAACCACAGGTGCTCGGGGCACTTCAGCACGAGCTGCTCGGCAGGCCGGCGATCGAGCAGCACCTGGAGGTACCGCTTGTACTCGGCGTACGGCGCCCGCATGTCCCAGCTCGACAGCAGCCAGTCGCCGTAGTTCTCGAGCCCCGACTGGAGCTCCCAGTTCATCACCGCGAAGCTGTTCGCGAACAGCGGCCAGCACTCCTCGAGGGTGTCGACGTCGATCGCGTGGACCGCCGCCATCTCGGGGGCCGCCTGGTACGCCGCCTGGAGCATCCGCTTCGCGGTCCGCCGCCGGGTGTCGCGGTCGATCTCGCGGTCTTCGTGCGTGGGCACGGGGATCGTCAGCTCCCAGAACGGCAGCCCGCGGCGGCCGTCCTGCTCGGCCAGCAGGTTCTGGAGCAGGGTGGTGCCGGTGCGCGGGAACCCGAGCACGAAGATCGGCCGGTTCACCGGCGTGTGGACGATCCGCGGGTGCCGCTTCAGCCAGTCCTCGAGCCACAGGCGGTTGCACACCGCCCGGATCCAGCTCTGGCGGAGGATGATCCGCGCGAGGGGCGTGAACTCCTCCTTCGCCGCGACCTCCTTCGCCACGACCCGCATCGGGTGGAGGAACGCCTCGTCCCCCACGTCGGTGAGGCCGGTCTGGCGCCGCGCGGCGTCGACGATCGAGTCGACGTCGAGCAGGCCGATCGACATCCCCAACACCTCGGTCGCGCGGGCGAACGCGTTCGCGAGCTTGAGGGTGGGCGAATACCGGAGGTTCGACACCGTGGGACTGACCAGCGTGTGTGCCATCTCCCACCGATACCGCAGCCCCTCGGTGACCGGGGGTTCCCGTCACCATCTGTCACTTTCGGGTCATCGACGGGATCCACGCTCGGCCGTCCATGAAATGACCTAGCTTTATCCATGGTTATTTCATACGACGGTCGAAGTACGAAGAACTTCGTTGACAGGGCGCGGCGATCGGGTCATCCTCCCGAAACCAGCCGAGCGGTCGAGCGGGAACAACGGGGAGGCGGCCGATGACGGTCGAGGGGCTCGCGTGGGCGCTGCTGCACTCGGTGTGGCAAGGGGCGTTGATCGCCGGGATCGGCGGGCTGGTGGTCCGGGTCCTGCACGGCTCGCCGGCCGAGCACCGGTACCGGGCGCTCGGGCTGCTGTTGGTCGCGCAGCTCGCGGCGTTCGCGGCGACGATCGCGTGGCTCGCCCCGCTCGGCGCAGACCGCGCGGCGGTCCCGTTCGACCGGGTGACCGCCCCCGCCGGCTGGCCGCTCGCGATCGTCGTCGGGTGGACCGGCGGCGTCGCGGTGCTCGGGATCCGGGTCGCGGTCGGGCTGTGGACGATCCGGCGGTGGCGTCGCCGGTCGATCGCCGCCCCGCCGGACTGGGCCGCGCGGTTCGAGCGGCTCGCGCTCAGGCTCGCCGTCCACCGCGACGTGGCGCTCCGGCTCGTGGCGGACGATCTCGGTCCGATGGCGGTCGGGGTGGTCCGCCCGGTGGTGCTGATCCCGGCCGCGCTGCTGGTCCAGCTCCCCCCCGCCCAGCTCGAGGCGATCCTGCTCCACGAGCTGGCCCACGTGAAGCGGCTCGACTGGCTGGTGAACCTCGCGCAGTCCGCCGCCGAGACGCTGTTGTTCCACCACCCGGCCACCTGGTGGCTGTCGCGTCGGATCCGCCACGAGCGCGAGCTGTGCTGCGACGCCCTCGCCGCCCGCGCGGTGTCCGACCCGCTCCTGTACGCCCGCGCCCTCGCCGAGCTCGACGCCCTGCGGGTGCTGCCCCTGTCCCTGGCCGCCAACGGAGGAAACCTGATGGACCGGATCCTGCGCCTGGTGGGGGCGCCGCTGCCGCCCCACCGCAACCCGTGGGTCGTCCCCGCGGTCGTGATCGGCACCGCACTCGGCGGCCTGCCCGCGACCGCGAGCACCACCCCGCCCGCTCCCGACGACGCGCTGGTCGCGACCGACCCGGACGAGACCGAGGAGCGCGACGAGGACGACGCGGACCGCGAGCGCCCGGTCCAGCCCGAGGACGTCGGCGCGACCGTGCTCGAGATGTTGGCCGACAAGCTCGACGAGGGCGCCCAGGCGCTCGAGAGC
>JBEBJW010001213.1:0-2801 GCA_040079715.1 Myxococcota bacterium
ACCGCGAGCTCGACGTGATCGCCGACCCCCTGGACCACCCGGATCCCCGCCGGGGTCGCCACGAACCCCTTCGCCCGGATCGCGTCGAGCGCCCGGATTCGGTCGAGGATCGCGGCCTCGTCGACCACCCCGTCGAACCGGAGCTCGCGGGTGGTGAACCGCTCGTGGTCGTGCGCGTGGGGGGCCGCGTCCGGGTCCCGCCGGCGCTGGCGCGCGCCCTCCGGGTCCGGCGGGAACAGCACGTCCGCGTCGACCCGCCCGTACGACGTGACCACGATCGGCCGCCCGGCGGTCAGCGCGTTCACCCGGTCCGTCGCGCGCGCGAGCCCGGCCTCGTCGACCCGGTCGCGCTTGTTCAGCACCACCAGGTCCGCCGCCTCGAGCTGCTCGGTGAACGTCTCGTCCGGCTCGTCGCCGCCGCGCGCCGCCCGCTCGGCGTCGACCACCACCACCACGACCTCGTCCGACACGAGCCCGTCGAGCGGCGGCCGCCAGAACTGGATCACGATCTCGCCCGGCAGCGCGACCCCGCTGCACTCGAGCACCAGCCGGTCCGGCTTCGACTGCGCGATCAGCCGCTCGAGCGTCTGCGGGAACACGTCCGACAGCCGGCAGCACACGCAGCCGCCGTCGAGCTCGACGAACCCGTCCTCGCCGGCGTCGAGCAGCGCCCGGTCGATCCCGGTGTCGCCGAACTCGTTCGACACGATCGCGAGCCGGACGCCGTCGGCCTGCGCCTGCCGGAGCAGGTGGTCGACCAGGGTGGTCTTGCCGGACCCGAGGTACCCGGCGACGATCAACGCCGGGATCCGGGCGTCGCGGTCGGTGGCGTCGGTCACTGCGCCGCCTCGGCCGTCTGCCGTTTCGGGAACGCGACCGAGCCCGACAGCCCGACGATCCACCCGTGGGACGAGAGATCGCCGTTGCCGACCACCAGCGGGATCGTGCCCTCGACCACCCCGGCGTCGATCTGGGTGACGGTGCTGTCCCGGATCGCGAGCGACTGGAAGAACAGCCAGGCGAACGCGGCGTCGAACCGCAGCCGGCGCGGGATCGCCCACACGGTGGCCCCGCCGCCGACCTGGACCTTCGGCGTGTCGACCAGGGCGACCGACACCTCCTGCGGTGTCAACGCGGCGTTCTCCCAGAATCCACCGGCGCGCACCGCGACCCGCGGGTCGAGGTCGAGCTCGCCGCCGAGCCGGATCGACACTGTGTCGTGCAGGCCGGCCGGCAGCGCGATCCGGTCGTCGACCTTCCGCTGGTCTTCGGGGATGAGCTCGCTGTCGACCTCGATGTCGATGTCTTCGATCACGATGTCTTCGAGGCTCGACCAGTCCTGCCACACCACGTCGGCCTCGAGCTCGAGCGTGGGCACGGGTCGGACCGCAACCCCCGCCCGCACGACCCACGGCAGATCGATGTTCAGCCGGATCGCGTCGTCGGTGTACACGCTCTGGTCGAGCACCGCCTCGAGGCCATTGCCGGTGAAGTCGAGCGAGCCCGAGCCGGCGGCGTGGAACGACGTGGGCGACTGGACCGACAGCCCGACGGTGAGCGGGTTGCCGGCCGTCCCGGCGAGCGGCTCGAACAGCAGCCCGACGTTGGCGCCGGGGGTGAACGTGTCCGACGCGCGCGCCTCGACCGCCACGTCGCCGCCGGGATCGTCGCGCCCGTTGACCGTCACGTCGACCGTCTCGGCGATCTGGAGGTACTGCCACTGGAGCCCGAGGCCGACCGTCAGCATCGGGTGCGGCCGCCACGCGACCGACGGCCCGATCGAGAACTGGTAGATCGCGGTGTCCTTGATCGTGTACCGCTGGGGGCCCTCTTCGTCGTACAGCGACGACGGAGCGAACGGGCTGTAGAACCCGAGCGCCACCGCGAACGAGTCGCCGACCGGGGTCGCGAACCCGAGCTCCGGCACGTCGAACGGCGCGGCCTGGTTCCGGACCTCCGGGTAGAACGTGCCGTCCTCCTTCTGGCGGGAGAACGCGACGTTCTGCTGGACCCCGCTCCACCCGACGTTGATCGTCGGCGCGTCGAGCCGGATCAGCCCGGCGGGGTTGTAGTACTGCGCGAACTGCGTGTCTGCCCCGGCCACCCACGCACCGCCGCGCCCGGTGGCGACGATCCCGGAGTCCGAGTAGAAGTAGCCGCCCGCGAACGCGGTCCCGACGAGGAGAATCAGCACCCGCGCTCCGTAACGCGCCCGGGTCGGATACGCTGCCGCGTGGTCGACCTGTACGCGAGCGGTCGGTACGCGACCGCCAACCCCGATTGGCACGAGGCAGACGCCCCGCACAAGGCGGACGCGTTGGCGCAGGCGATCCGGTTCGCCGGGCTGGCGCCGCGGACCGTGATCGACGTCGGGTGCGGCACCGGCGGGGTGCTGGTTCGGCTGAAGGCGCTGCTCGATCCGGAGCTCCCGGAGACCTCGTACGAGGGGTGGGACGTGGCGCCCGAGGCGATCCGACGCGCGCGGACCCGCGAGGGCGAGCGGCTCACGTTCGTCGAGGGGGAGTTCCTCGCGTCGGAGCGCCAGGCGGACCTCCTGCTCGCGATCGACGTGATCGAGCACGTGGCGGACGATCTCGCGTTCCTCGACGGCCTCCGGAGCCGCGCCGACTGGTTCCTGTTCCGGATCCCGCTCGATCTGTCGGCGCTCGACGTGGTCCGCCCGGGGCGCCTGCTCGACGCCCGGCGCCGGTTCGGCCACCTGCACTTCTACACCCGAGAGATGGCGATCGACCGCCTGATCGGGGCGGGGTACCGGATCGAGACCGTCCGGTACGACCGGG
>JBEBJW010001214.1:0-2801 GCA_040079715.1 Myxococcota bacterium
GCCGACCGGGTCGACCGCGCCGACGCCCACCCCGCCGACCTGCGCGACCCCCGACGCCCGCGCCGACCGGGCGTACGACGCGGTGGTGCTGCCGGGGGTCGGCACCGACGATCGGCGGTTCTGGGGAGGCGGGATCGTCGCGGCGGACCTCGACGGCGACGGTGACCTGGATCTGGTCGCGCCCGGGCCGGTCGCGGTCGACCTGTGGTGGAACGACGGCCACGGCGGGTTCGTCGACGGGTCCGCCGCGCTCGCCGAGGTCGACGGCGCGTTCGCCGCCGGGGGCGCGGCCGCGGACGTCGACGCCGACGGCGACCTCGACCTCGTGCTCACCCGGTGGGGCGGCGGCGCGACCCTGCTGATCAACGACGGCGACGGCGGGTTCGCCGACCGCGGCGGGCTCCCGCGCACCGCCGACCACCTCCAGTCGGCGGCGTGGGGTGACCTCGACGGCGACGGCGCGCTCGACCTGGTGATCGCCGGCCACGGCGCGGTGGTCGCCGAGGCGGACCAGGTGGTGATCCCGGGCCCGGGCGACCCGACGCGGCTGTGGCTCGGCGACGGCGCGGGCGGGCTGATCGACGCGACCGATCGGCTCGACCCGCGGATCCGCGACGGGTACAGCTACGTCGTCGGGCTGGCGCGGCTCGACGCCGATCGGACGCTGGATCTGGTGGTCGCGAACGACTACCCGACCTGGACCCCCGGGCTCGCGGCGGTCCACCGCGGCGACCGGTTCGTCCCGGACGCGTCCCTCGGGCTGACCGTCCGCGCCGCCGGGATGGGCCTCGCGCTGGGCGACGTGAACGACGACGGCGTCGACGACGTGCTCCAGCCGGTGTGGGACGACCTCGTGTTCCGGCGGTCGACCGGCGCCGGCCAGTGGGTCGACGCGACCGACGCCGCCGGGTGCGCGGTCCCGCAGCACGTCGGCGGGCCGTGGATCGGGTGGGGGGCGGAGTTCGCCGACCTCGACCTCGACGGCGACCTCGACGCGGTGGTCGCGTTCGGCCGGCTGGACGCGATCGCCGACCGGACCGCGGGCGGCGGCCCGACCGACAACGACCTCGCGCAGCGGTTCGGGGTGTACCTCCAGCAGCCGGACGGCGGGTTCGTCGAGTCGGCGGCGGCGCTCGGCCTCGACCGGACCGGCGTGTGGCGCGGGTTCGTCGTCGCGGACCTCACCGGCGACGGCTGGCCGGACCTCGCCCGCCGCGACCTCGACGGCGGCGTGGTGGTGGACCTGGCCCGGTGCGGTGAGGCCCACTGGCTGCAGGTCGCGCCGTGGCCCCCCGCTGACGCCGTCGGGGCCGAGGTCGCGCTGACGGTCGACGGTCGGACCCAGCACCGGACGGTGCGCGCGGGGGGGACGTCGCTGAACGCCGGCGGTCCCCCGGAGGTCTGGTTCGGCCTCGGCGCGGCCGGGGCGGTGGACGGGCTGACGGTGATCTGGCCGGACGGCGGGCAGACCGAGCTCGGCCCGGTCGACGTCGACCAACGGCTGATCGTGTCGCGGTAGGGCCCTGCTCGATGAACTGCAGCTACCGCGGCTTCGCGTACGCCTCGAGCCACGCGATGATGTCGAGCGACTCGAACAGCGGCTCGCCGTCCACGAACAGGCACGGCACCTGGGTCCGGCCGGTGGCGTCGAGCAGGGAGCGGAACGCCGCCGGGTCGGTCCGGGTGTCACGCAGCTCGACCGTCAGGCCGAGCTCGCGGATCGACCGCAGCACCCGGACGCAGTACGGGCAGCTGTCGTATTTGTACAGCACCAACGCCCGCTCGCGGTCCGGGGCGGGCACCTGATCGGGGATGTCGCGGGCGGACGAGAACCAGGACACTGCGGCCTCCCGATCCCTCTGTATCGCGCGTCAGCCGCCCTTCGCAGCCGTCGCCGCGTCCAGGACCTCCTTCACCGACGGCGCGATCTTGCCCGCGACCGGCAGCACCGCGCCGGCGAGCTCGATCGCGGTCGGGTTGTCGCCCTGGTCGTACGCCGCGAGCGCCGCCGAGTACATCGCGTACACCCCCTGGGCGTCGCCGTCGCGGAGCGCGAACGCCCGGCGGGCGGCGGTCACCTTGTCCGTCAGCGCCGGCTCGACCTCGACCCGCGACGCGGCGCACTGCCCGGCCAGCGGCCGCAGCCCCATCGCGTCCGCCTCGGACTCGGCCGCCCGCAGCGACTTCACCGCCTCCGGGCGGCCGAGCTCCGCCGCCGCCAGCGCGACCGCGGCCATCGACCGGACCCGGAGCTCGGGGTCCTGGAGCAGGGTGCCCTCCTCGACCAGGCCCTGCCAGATCGGGAACCCGTTCGCCGGCTCGGCGTGGGTGTACGCGTTGAACCGGGCCCAGGCCCGCCCGCGCCGCGCCACCCGCGCGTAGCCGCCCTCGCCGATCGACTCGAGGTCGGTCACCGCGGTCGAGAACCCGGCGTACGCCTCGTCGTACTTGCCGGCGTGGTACGCGACGAGCGCAGCGTCGTACGCGGCCCGCCCGCGCCGGTAGGTGGTGTTCCGGGCGACCAGATCGTCGACGCCCCACTTCGTCGCCTCGGCCAGCGCGACCGAGCCGTCGCTGAGGTCGACGACCACCTTCGCGGCGTTCTCCTTCGCGATCCGCGCGATCTGCGCGCCCCGATCGGTCCGGACGACCTCGGCCGCGGTGGCGGCGCCGGCGAACGCGGACATCGCCCCGTCGAGGTCCCCGCGGGACGCGAGGCCGAGCCCGCGGGCGATCCCGGCGTGGGCCGCCCCGAGCGGCTCGTGGGCCTTGTCGAACGCGGCCAGCGCCCGGTCGCGGTC
>JBEBJW010001215.1:0-2800 GCA_040079715.1 Myxococcota bacterium
GTGCAACGCGTCCGCCGGGCTCCGGGTGAACCGGGACGAGAGCCACGCCGTCACCGCCGCCGCCGGATCCTCGCCGGGCGCGAGCCCGTCCGGGCTGTCGACGCAGGTGGCCGCGTACAGCGCCGCGGCGGCGGGCAGGTCGGTCGCCGCACGCCAGCGGATCGGTGACGGCGAGACCTCGCCGGGGAGCGCGTCGAGCCGGGACCGGAACTCGATCCGACCCGGCTCTTCACGCCCACCCGACGCGCTGATCGCCGACACGACCGGGGCGGTGGCCAGGGGCGACGGCAGCCGCGCGCGCAGCTCCGCGACCCCTTCGCAGCGGGCGTGATCCACCGCCGCCTCGATCATCGCGGCGAGCCCGTGGTCGGTCCACCCGTCGCGGGCGCGGATCACCAGGTGCGACCGGCTCCCGGTCCCCGCGAGCCACCCGAACGCGACCACCCGGCCGGCCGCCTCGGCGGCGAACAGGCGCGCGGCCAGCCCCGGGTCGGCCCACTTCGCCTGCCACCGGTCGCGGTCGGCGTCGTTCTCCGGCCCGAACGGCGCAGCTGCGGCCAACCATCGCTCGAAGACATCGGACGTCACCATGCTCGGCCCCCAGAGGCCCGAGGCGGCGCGACGCGGCCGCGATCCACGCGATGTTCACCGGCCGCCAGCGGCCAGCGGTCCGGACTCCGGCGTCAAGCCACCGGGGATCCGAGGACCGGGAGGATCTCGGCGTTCGAAGTCGTCGGCCGCATCGGTCACCTCCCGAATCGTGCCCGGCACCAGCGCCGGACGACGCTCCGTATCGCGGTTCGGTTACGGTGGCCGGCCGACCGGGGGACCGATGTCCGAACCCACCACCAGCCGCGCGCTGTGGATCGTCGACCGACGCCGGGCGGAGCTGCGCGACGAGCCCCTCCCCTCGGTCGGACCGGGCCAGGTCCGCGTCCGAACCCGGTTCACCGCGATCTCCCGCGGGACCGAGCGGCTGGTGGTCGACGGCCGCGTCCCGCCCGAGCTGGCCGACGCGATGCGCGCCCCGCACCAGGCCGGCGCGTTCCCGTGGCCGGTCAAGTACGGGTACTGCAACGTCGGGGTGGTCGAGGCCGGCGCCCTGCCCGTCGGGACGCGGGTGTTCTGCCTGTACCCCCACCAGGATCGGTTCGTGGTCGACGCCGATCAGGTGGTCCCCCTGCCCCCGGACCTGCCGGACGGCCGGGCGGTGCTCACCGCGAACGCCGAGACCGCGCTGAACGCGGTGTGGGACGCCCGGGTGGGCCCCGGGGATCGGGTGGCGGTCGTCGGGGCCGGGGTGGTCGGCGCGCTGGTCGCGTGGCTGTGCGGCCGGATCCCCGGGACCGACGTGACCCTGATCGACGTGTTGCCGGCCCGAGCGGCCGTCGCTGAGGCCCTCGGGGTGCGGTTCGCGTCGCCGGACCGCGCCGACGGTGACCGGGACGTGGTGTTCCACACGAGCGCGTCCCCCGCGGGCCTGGCGACCGCGATCGGCCTCGCCGGGGTCGAGGCGACGGTGATCGAGCTGTCGTGGTACGGCGCGGGCACGATCCCGGCCCCGCTCGGCGGCGCGTTCCACCACCGCCGGCTGACGCTCCGGTCGAGCCAGGTCGGCGGGCTGCCGGTCGACCGACGTCCGCGGTGGACCTACCGGCGGAGGGTCGAGGCGGCGATGGCGCTGCTGGCACATCCGGCGGCCGAGGCGCTGATCGACGGGGAGTCGTCGTTCGCCGACCTCCCCCGCACGCTGATCGAGGTGGCGGACGCGCCGGGCGGCTGGCTATGTCACCGGGTCCGCTACGAGGAAGGAGACCGATGTTCCGAGTGACCGTCCGCGACCGGGTGATGATCGCCCACTCGTTCCGGGGTGAGGTGTTCGGCCCCGCGCAGCAGCTCCACGGCGCGACCTACGTGGTCGAGGCCGAGTTCGGCGCCCGCGCGCTCGACGGGGACGGGCTCGCCGTCGACATCGGGCTCGCCCACAAGGCGCTGTCCGCGGTCCTCGCGCCGTTCGCGTTCAAGAACCTCGACGATCTGGCGGAGCTCCGCGGGATCAACACCACCACCGAGTGGTTCGCGGGCGAGCTGTGGCGCAGGCTCCAGGCGATGGTCCAGCGCGGCGACCTGGGCCGGAAGGACCTCGACGACCTGAAGGTGACGCTCCGCGAGTCGGACGTGGCGTGGGCGTCGTTCGATGGTTCGCTCTGAACCGAGCGCTCCGCGCAGCGGGCTCGACGTGCGCCACCTCGGGCGGATCGCCGCGTCGATCGCGGTGACCGTCGGGCTCGCGGCGTGGGTCGGGGCCCGGGTCGATCGGCACGCGATCGGGGCGATCCTGTCGGCGGCGCGCCCCGGGTGGATCCTCGCCGCGGCGGCGCTCGGTCCGCTCCAGGTCGCGCTGTCGGCCGAGCGGTGGCGGATCGCGTCGGCGCGGCTCGGCCAGCCGATCGTCCGCGAGCGGGCGGTCCGGGAGGTGGCGCTGTCGGCCCTGCTGAACCAGCTCCTCCCCGGAGGCCTCGCCGGGGACGCGCTCCGGGCCTGGCGGGCGCGCACCGCGGCGGTGACCCTCGGGCCCGCGGTCCGGGCGGTGATCGTCGATCGGCTGGTCGGCCTCGGGGTCCACGTCGCGGTGGTCGGCCTCGGGCTCGTGGTCTGGCCGCTCGTCCACCCCTCGTCGCCCCCGCCCGGCGCGGCCCCGGTGGCCCTCGTGGTCGCGGCGGCCCTCGCGACGGTGCCGGCCTGGCCGCGCTCGGTCCCGTGGATCGGGGCCCTCGCGGCCGACGCGCGGACGGTGCTC
>JBEBJW010001216.1:0-2798 GCA_040079715.1 Myxococcota bacterium
GTCCCCACCGCGTGATCCGGCCGCCCGACCCCGTCGGTCTCCCGAACCCGGTCTCCGCGCGGTATCTTGAAGAACGGTCGACGATCCCGCCGCGGGGCGCGGGATCCTGGCTCGGAGACGACGATGAACCGGACGGCGGGTCTCGGGGTGTGGGTGGCGGCGCTGCTCGCCGGCGGGTGCGCGGGGACCACCGGCCAGGAGCTCGACTGCGACGATCCGATCGACGCGTACGTCGACCACGACGGCGACGGGTTCGGCCTCGGCGGCGCCACCTCGGTCTGCCCGGGCACGGCCGGGTACGTCGACAACGGCCTCGACTGCGACGACGCCGACCCGGAGATCCACCCCGGGGTCGCGGAGCAGTGCAACGCGATCGACGACGACTGCAACGGCCAGCCGGACAACGGCCTCGACGGGGTGAAGTTCTTCACCGACGCCGACCACGACGGGTTCGGCTACCGGTATCCGGCCCAGATCAGCTGCGCGAACCCCGGCAACGGCTGGTCCCGCACCGACGACGACTGCGACGACAGCGATCCGGCCGTCAACCCCAAGGCGGACGAGGTCTGCAACGCCGGCGTCGACGACGACTGCAGCGGCCTGTCCGACGACGCCGATCCGAACCTGGTCGCGTCGTCGGTGCCCACCTGGTACCGCGACGGCGACGCCGACGGGTTCGGGGCGAAGGACGATCGGGTCGACCGGTGCGTCGCGGTCGTCGGGTACGTCGCCGACGCCACCGACTGCGACGACGCGACCGAGACCGTGTCCCCGGGGGCGGAGGAGCTCCCCGGCGACGGGATCGACCAGAACTGCAACGATCAGGAGGGCTGCTTCGCCGACGAGGACCGCGACGGCGCCCGGACCGACACCTGGTCCGAGTACGCCGACCGGAGCTGCACGCAGTACCCGCACGCCCCGGCCTCGTTCCCGGTGGACTGCGACGACACGGACCCGCGGCTGACCGTCGACGTGGGCTGGTACGAGGACGACGACGGCGACGGGTACGGCGCCGGCAACGCGGTGCTGGTCCAGTGCGTGGACCCCGGCAACGGGCTGGTCCCGGAGACCGAGTACCTCGACTGCGACGACCGCGACCCGGACCACAACCCCGCCACCCCCGAGATCTGCGACGACGGGATCGACCAGAACTGCAACTTCGTCCTGGACTGCGACGATCCGAGCTGCACCTCGTCGCCGGTCTGCGTCCCCCCGTGCGCGGATCAGGTCGCTCCGTCCCAGGTCCCGCTGGTGCAGAACGGGAACACGAACAACCAGGGCAACGACCTCGTCCCGTCGTGCAACCTCGGCAGCACGGCGCCGGAGGTGGTCATCCAGTGGACGCCCCCGGCGACCGCGCTGTACACGATCGACCTCGGCGGCTCCGCGTACGACACGATGCTGTACGTGCTCGAGAGCTGCCAGGGCCCCGAGATCGCCTGCAACGACGACTTCATCGGGCTCCAGTCGCAGGTCACGGTCCAGGGCTTCGCCGGCGAGCCGCTGCTGATCGTGGTCGACGGGTTCTCCAACTCCAGCGGCCAGTTCACGCTGAACATCAACTGACGCATCCGCCATCTGGCGGATGTCGCGCTGGCCGCGCCCAGGTCATGGACCGCCCGGGAGGTGGTCGTGGTCCGATCCGCGCGGTGGCTCGGGGTGGGATGGCTCGCGGTGACGGGGTGCGGGGCGAAGCGGGCGTGCCTCGACGCCGCGGCGACGGCCGAGACGGCGCCGTCGATCACCGCGGCGGACGGCACCTGCCTCGCGTGCTACCGCTGGCGGCCCGAAGGCGAGCCCCGCGGGATCGTGGTGGTGGTCCACGGGATCCGCGATCACGCGACCCGGTACGACGCGCTGGCGCGGGCGCTGGTCGATCGCGGGCTGGTGGTGGTCGCGCACGACCTGCGCGGGCACGGTTCGTCCGGCGGCCACCGGCAGCGGTTCGACTCGCTCGACCAGCTGCTGACCGACCTCGACGGCGTGGTGGACGCCGCCCGAGCGGCGGATCCCGGGCTCCCGGTGTTCGTGTACGGCCACAGCCTCGGCGGGCTGATCACCACCGAGTACGCGCTCGCCCACCCGACCGAGCTCGCGGGGATCGTGCTGTCCGGCGCGGCGCTGAAGCTGTCGCCCGACGTGACCGGCGGCCAGATCGCGGGCGCGAAGCTGTTCGGGACGATCCTGCCGAACCTGCCGGCCCAGCCGGTCGACGACACCGTGTTCGTCAGCACGCCGGAGGCCACGGCCGCGTTCCTGGCGGACCCGCAGATCGACCACGCGAAGCTGCCCGCCCGGTCGGCGAAGGCGGCGTTGAACGGGCTCGCGGACGTGTCGGTGCGGTACGGGGAGGTCACCGTCCCGATGCTGGTGATGCACGGGGGGGCCGACGTCGTCACCCCGATCGACGGGAGCCGCGCGCTGGTCGCTGCCTCGCCGAGCGCCGACAAGACCCTGAAGATCTGGGACGGCCAGTTCCACGACCTGCTGCACGAGCCCGCGGCGGCCGAGGTGATCACCCTCGCCGCCGACTGGATCGCGCAGCGGACCGCACCCGAGTAGCCCCGGGTGGCGTCAGACCAGCCCGTTGCGGGCGGCGATCAGCGCGGCGGCCGCGCGGGTGTCGATCCCGAGCTTCTCGTAGATGTGGATCGTGTGGTGCTGGACCGTCCGGTCGGAGATCCCGAGGACGCCGGCGATCTCCTTGTTCGTCCGCCCGAGGGCGACCTGGCGCAGCACCTGGACCTCGCGCGGGGTCAGCCCGGCGACCGGGCCGGCCAGCGACTCGCCCCGAGGCT
>JBEBJW010001217.1:0-2798 GCA_040079715.1 Myxococcota bacterium
CTGTACGGATTCCTGGCGATGGTGGCCCGACCTGTCGAGGCGGCTCCACAGATCTGCAATGCAGTCAGTACCCGATCGCTTGGAATGTTCGGCCGCTCGTGCATAGAGTTCCGCGAGCAGCGGTCATCCGGGTGAGTCGCAGGTGACGAATCGCGTCGAGCGTACGGCGACACGCCCCCCCCCGAGCAGGAGGCTGTGATGGCACGATTCACCTGGCTGCACCTCACGGACCTTCATGTCGGTCAGGGCGAGTCGTATCGCTGGCCGAACCGGCGTGAGGACGCGCTTGAGGACATTGAACGACTCCACGGCCAACTTGGTCGGGTGGACGCGATCCTGTTCACCGGGGATTTGACGCAGCGCGGGTCGAAGTCCGAATTCGACACCTTCTCGGAAGAAATGGCCCACGTATCCTCGCTGCTGGGAAGACTGGGTTCCAGACCGATCCTGCTCGCTGTCCCAGGAAACCACGACTTGATCCGACCCCCGAACCTCGACCCCCGCCGCAGGATTTGGCGCGTCCCGGACGCGTTCTGGACCGACCGGAACCACGAGGTACGATCGGTCGTGAGCGGGGCGTTCGCGAACTGGTCTAGATGGGCCGGAGACGGGCTCACATGGAGGGACCCGAGGCTGACGGAGGTTCATCGCGAAGGCCTGCTTCCGGGCGATTTTCTGGCGACCTGGGCTCTCGACGACCTTCGCGTCGGCATCGCAGGTCTCAACACCGCCGCGCTGCAGCTCGGGCCGGGAGACTACGAGGGTCGCCTGGCGGTAGATCTCCGCCAACTCACCGTGCTCGAACCGGAGATCGGACGGTGGGCGCAGTCACACGACGCGTGTCTGTTGCTGACGCACCATCCGGTCACTTGGCTGAGTAAGGCTTCGCGTCGCGAATTTCACGCTGAGATCTATCCTCCGGAGCGGTTCGCTATTCATCTGTGCGGTCACAACCATCTCCCGGAGCAGTCCGTCGTCTCGCTGGGCGGTGGGGATGCCCGTCGCACGGTGATCGGCCGCTCGCTGTACGGTCTGGAACACTTCGCCGGGCGCACGGATCGCATCTACGGCTACAGCGCCGGGTGGATCCAAGTTGAATCGCACCGGCGGACCTGGGTTGCTTGGCCGCGGTCCGCCAATCTGAAGCAAGATGGTTCGTTGCGGTTCGGGCTGGACCCATCGACCATCACCGAGCCCGGGACCGAGCACACGTCTCCCGTGTCCCTCGGGCCGCCACCACGTGTCCGAGCGATGTCGTGGGGGACGCCGCCTGACCCGGATCTGCTACGGCAGGTCGCGGCGCTGCTCGAGCGTGACTACCGGAAGCGTTCCGCGCGAAAGGGGTTGCTGGACGAGGCACAGGTGCAGGCGGACCCGTCCGAACCATGGTCCGAGATCCTCGCCCGCTTGTCCGAGTCGGCGGTGAGAAGTCTGCTCGAGCATTCCGACAGCGATGGCGCGCCCGCGTTGATCGTTCGGCTTGGCGTCCGACCCCCGGCCGACCCAGGAATCCTAGATGTGTTGGTGGAGGATCGGTTCGCCGCCGCAGCTCGGCTGTTCTCGGACGAAGCGTACCAAGAGGCAGCGGTGGAGTACGCCTCGATCGCCGAACGGGTCGAGGCCCTCGGCGGTGCGGGAGCGAAAAGCGTCGCGCGCGCGCTGCTCAACCGCGCGGCGGCGCTCCATTCGTTCGGCGACGTCGAGGGGTTCACCGCGCTGATTCGCAGCGACGTGATCGACCGAGCGGTTCTCGCGCCGCGGGGTCGGATCAACCTGGCCCGGCTGCAGATTGCGGACGGCGACCCGGAGGGCGCGCTGAGGTCGGTCGAGGGGCTCGACGAGCCCGGCGTGCGCGTCATTCGTCAGCTCGTCGATCTGGTGCGCGGGCAGCCCCCCGCCGAGCCGGTTGAGGACATCGATGTGCTTCTTCAGACGGCGATCCACCAGGTCGAACATCGCCGCTGCCAGAAGGCCGTGGAACTGGCCGTCCGAGCGAGCCGACTCGACGGCGTGAACGAGTGGGGCCGGAACCGGGCGGCCGAAGTGGTGGGTCGGGCGCTCGCACACCACTGGATGGGGGCCTCGGACGAGGAGATCGTCGCACCTCGCGACGCCCTCGAGCAGTTGGAGCGACTCGCCGCGACCCCACGGGCGCGGTGCGACTGGACGACCGTCGACGCGGCGCTCGAGTTCTGCAATGAGGAATCGATGCCCTCTGAGCTACAGCAGACCCCGATGGTGGAGCTACCGACGGCGGTCGCACGATGGTCGAGGGATCTCGAGGAAGCGAGCCGCGGCGGGGCGGCGTCGATCCGGGCGGTCGCGCTCCAGTGGCCGCAAGTGGGGCCGCTTCAGGTCGCAGCCGCGCACCAACTGCTGGCGTACGGAGAGATCGAACATGCAGTGAACTGCGCCAGGCGCGCGTTCGCCCTTCTGCCGGGTCGAGGCCAACGGTCGCTGCTCGCAACGACCATGCTTTCGGCCTCTGGTGACCATGCGTCCGAGCTCGCCCTGCACCTCGAGGTGCTACGCGCGCTACCTGCCCGGTCGGACGACATCTGGCAGGTGTTGGTACAGGGCGCGATCTACGTTGACGACCTGCGAGAGGCCGCGAACCTGGTGACCGAGTGGGCCCGGGTGTCGTCCACGCCGGCCGCCTTCGTCTGGGACGTGGTGGTTCGACTGCGACGAGGTGAGGTCGCCGAGGCCAGGTACGCAGCCCACCGCGCCCTCGCCGCCGAGGGGTTGTTGCCGCTCGAGGTGATCCGTACGCTCGCCGCAGCGGCGGTCTCGGTCCC
>JBEBJW010001218.1:0-2792 GCA_040079715.1 Myxococcota bacterium
CCCCCCGGTCGCGGTCCCGGCCTCCGCTGCCTCCGTCCCGCCGGTTCGCTGCCTTCCGGTCCAGCTTCTCGTTCCGCTGCTGGATCAGCTCGCCGATCGAGTCCACGTCGGAGATCGCGGCCCGTCGCTGGCGATCCCACTGGAAGAACGCCCGGAGGGCGGCGGCGAGGAGCGCGTCACCGTCCGGGCGCGCCTTCAGCCGCTGGACGGTCGGCAGGTACGACTCGAACACCAGCGAGCCCATCGCCTCGCGGATCTGGCGGGCCTGGCGCTCGACCCGGTACCCGACGGCGGTGTCTGCGTCCGGCAGGACCTTCACGTCGAACTTGATGCCGTGCTTCGTCTCGAGGGTCTTGCGGCACGCGAGGTCGGTCCCGCCGACCAGGCTGATCGCGGTCCCGTGCTTGCCGATCCGGCCGGTCCGCCCGGTGCGGTGCAGGTACACCGACGGATCCTGCGGCAGGCTGTAGTTGATCACGTGCGACAGGTCGGAGATGTCGATCCCGCGGGCCGCCACGTCGGTCGACACCAGGAACCGGACCTCGCCCGCCTTGACCTTCTTCATCACCTGCGACCGGCGCGCCTGGGACAGCTCGCCCGACAGGAGCTGCACGTCGAGGCCCTGGCGGTCGAGGAACGACGCGACCGTGGCCGTGTCTTCGCGGGTGTTGCAGAAGATGATCGCGGACGACGGGTCCTCGAGATCGATCAGGTACAACAGCGCCCGGATCCGGTGCATGTCGGCCGTCGTCTCGTACAGCAGGTGGTCGATCGAGTGGACGTTGTCCGCGTCGGTCGACAGCCGGAGGTTCTCCGGGTCCTTCAGGTAGGTGTCGGCCAGGCGCTTCGTCTCGTCCGAGATCGTGGCCGAGAACAGCATCACCTGGCGGGTGGACGGGGTGGCGTCGAGGATCGCGGTCACGTCCTCGAAGAACCCCATCGACAGCATCTCGTCGGCCTCGTCCAGCGTGACCATCCGGCACTGGGCGAGCGACAGGTTCTTCCGGCGGAGGTGGTCGAGGATCCGGCCGGGGGTGCCGATCACGATCTCGCTGCCGCGCTCGAGCTGCTGCTCCTGCGGGCCCATCGCCAGGCCGCCGACCAGGACCGCCACGTTCACGTCGCGGAACTTCGCGATGCCTGCGCACTCCTCGCCGATCTGCTGGGCGAGCTCGCGGGTGGGGGCGAGGACGATCGCCTGGGTGAACCGCTTGCCGTCTTCGCCCGGCAGGGTGGTCTTCTCGACGATCGGGACGCAGAACGCGGCGGTCTTGCCGGTGCCGGTCTTCGCGCGGACCAGCATGTCGCGGCCGGCGAGCATCGGCTCGATCGTCTGCGCCTGGACCGGGGTGGCGGTGACGTAGCCGAGCTCCGCGATCCCCTTCAGCACGTCCGGCGAGATCGGCAGGTCGGCGAACCGGCGGTCGCTCACGTAGTCGGCGCCGCTCGGGACGTGGGCGTCGCGCTCGACGAGGAGGGCGGCGTCGCCGTCCGCGGCGATCTGGTCGCGGGGGTCCGGGTCGGGTCCCGGTCGATTCGGGTCAACGGTCGTCATGGATGCGGCGTACTCCGGCGGAGCCAAGCCGACCGTCTAACCCGAACGAGGCGCGACGCACGTGTCGCGGCCGACCCGGTCAGAACCGCAGGAGCACGGCTTCGATCCCGAGCCCCGGTCCGAACGCGGCCAACACGCCCACCGAGCCCGGGCGCGGCGGGTCGGTCGCGAGCGCCTCGGCGAGCACGAACAGGATCGTCGGGGAGCTCATGTTGCCGTGGTTGCGGAGCACCCGACGGCTCGGCAGCAGTTGCGCGTCGGTCAGCCCGAGGGCCTGCTGGGCGGCGTCGAGGATCCGTGAGCCGCCGGGGTGGAGCCCCCACAGGGCCACGTCGGCGCGCTGCAGGCCGTTCCGGGTCAGCAGCGTGTCGATCACCGACGCGATCGTGACCGCGATCCGGTCCGGGATCCGGGGGTCGAGCACGATCCGGAACCCGTCGGACGTGAGGTCGAACCCGAGCGCCTCGATGTGCTCGAAGTCGAACGCGCTGGCGAAGTCGACCAGCGCCGGGCCGTCTCCGTCGGTCGACAGGGCGACGCACGCCGCGCCGTCGCCGAACAGCGCTGCCGCGACGACGTTCTGGGTGTCGCTGTCGGCGGAGAAGCACGCGCTGCACACCTCGACCGCCACCGCCAGCCCGACCGTGCCCGGGCGGCGCGCGACGTGGTCGCCGACCGCTCGGAGCAGCGGCACCGCGGCGTGGCAGCCGATGTTGTTGAAGTGGATCCGATCCACCGTCGGTCGCAGCCCGTGGGCGTGCGCCAGCAGCAGGTCGAGGCCGGGGGTCGTGTAGCCGGTGACGGTGGTGACGCCGATCATCCCGACGGCCTCGGCCGGGATCCCGGCGGAGGCGAGGGCGTCGTCGAGGGCCTGCCCGCCGAGGGCCAGCGCGCCTGCGCGCCACGCGGCGTTGGTCTCGGACAGGGTCCGCGGGCGTCGGAAGAACTCGGGCGGCACGAACAGCGACCGGGTGCGGATCGGCGACGCGAACATCAGCCGCTCGATCAGCGGCGACTGCTCCCACGGGCTGTGCTCCACCAGCTCGATCTGGGTGTAGGTGCGCTCGGGGACGGCCCGGCCGATCGACACGATCCGCGGCTCATGCATCGGCGGGCCCGGTCCCGAACAGCTGACGGGTCGCGGCCCGCAGGCGCACCCCCTCGCCGCGGAGCACGACCCGCCCGTGGGCGTCGCGGCCGACCACCTCGGCCCGGACCTCGCGGGCGGAGGTGGTGG
>JBEBJW010001219.1:0-2790 GCA_040079715.1 Myxococcota bacterium
GCGCTGGACCTCGGTGGGCAGCCCGTCCCACCGGCGCACCAACGCGTGCGACGGGTGGAGGACCCGCAGCTGCGCGTCGTCGGCCTCGGCCCGGAGCCAGGCGAACGGCATCGTCGGCGGATCGTCGACCCCGAGCAAGCGCTGGAACACCGTGGTGCAGTTGGTCGACAGCGGCCGGTACCGCGCGTCGAGCGGCGCGCGCGCCCGCAGGGTGTCCCGCTGGGTCGCGTACCACCGGTCCGCCGCGGCGGCGATCGCGTCGAGCTCGTCCTGGGGGCGATCGAGCCACAGCTCGAGCACCTCGCGGTTGTGGGCCTCCGCCTCGCCGAACCAGCCGCGGTCCACCGGGTCGACGTTCCGGAACAGCACCAGCGCGCCCCGGAGCCGATCGAGGTACCCGGCGTCGTCGAGGAACGGCTCGCCCGCGTGCTCGTCGCGGAGCATCTGGGCGTTCCACCTGGACATCCGGTACGTCTCGTACTCGAGGTCGACCACCGCGCCGTCGGCGCACGACACGGTCCGCAGCGACGCGTGGCCCCACGCCATCGTGCCCTGCTTGCGGCTGTACACCACCAGCGCGACCCCGAGCGTGTGGTCGTCGCGGTCGGCGCAGTCCGCGGCCGCGCGCACCGGCCACCGCCCGCCGTTGGTCGACAGCGAGGTGCCGTCGATCAACCACGGGAGGGCGCCGAGCACGCTGCGAAGCTAGCGCCCGCCGCGCTCGTCCGCCACGGCGAACCACACCGCCGCCATCACCCCGAAGTACAGCGTCCACAGGGCGACGATCCCGCCCCAGCCTTCGAGCGCGTGGCCGGACATCGCGGTGAACACCAGGCCGGTCGACAGCGCCCCGGTGAGGATCGCGCCCGGGATCCCGACGACGACCGACAGATCCTCGAACGGCTGCGGCCGGTACGGGATGTGCGTGCCGACGGGCTCGGTGACCTTCAGCGCGGGCGGGGTGGTGACCATGGTTACCTCCGGGTTTCTTCCGTTGCAGACGACGGTCCAACGTCACGATCTGCCCGCAGCCCCGATCCGGCGCCGCTCGCTGTGCCGAAACACACACCGGCCTCGTGACAAATCGCACATCGAACAGGGTGTATCGGGACGTGTCAGCGGCCCCGTCGACGGCGTTCGGCGGTGTACCTGGAACACCTGCAAGGAGGGCCGATGCGGTTCCTGGTCGTGGCGATGATGGTCGGGTGTTCCTCGCCGGGCGGGGTGGTGTTCGAGGGCGGCGCGCCGGCGGAGGCGGTGCTCGGGGAGGACGTGGGGTCGGGCGAGGCGCCGCTCCGGATGGCCCTGACCCTGTCGCTCGACGGGGCGCTGTCTCCGGGCAACCCGGCGCGGTGGATCGTCGCCGGCGCCAACCCGGGCGAGACCGTGCGGGTCGTGTACTCGACCAACGGGCAGGGCGCGGGCCCGTGTCCGGCGCAGATCGGCGGCCAGTGCCTCGGGATCCTCGGGCCGACCACCCTGTTCCCGACGATCGTCGCGGACGCGACCGGGACCGCGGTGCTGGCGGTGAACGTGCCGGGGTCGGTGCCGCCGGGCGCCGCGCTGTCGCTCCAGGCGGTGGCGGTGCGCGGGGTCGGCGGGGCGGCGTCGGTGCTGAGCCCGCCCCGGACCGACGTGGTCCAGGACATCGTGATCGACGACTTCGTCCACTTCCCGTCCGCGGCGGACCTGCTGTTCGTGGTCGACGACTCGGGGTCGATGGCGGAGGAGCAGACCGCGCTGTCGAACAGCTTCGAGCCGATGATCGACACCGTGCTCGACCTCGGGCTCGACTACCACGTCGGCGTCGTCAGCACCGACATGAGCGACCCGAGCAAGAGCGGCAAGCTCCAGCCGGACAACGGCGGCTCGCTGTTCATCGACCCGTCGGACCCGAACCCGGCCGCGACGTTCGACGAGATGGCGTCGCTCGGCACGTTCGGGTCGGGGATCGAGGAGGGCCTGTCCGCCGCGTTCGCCGCCCTCGACACCCTCGGCGCGACCCACAACCTCGGGTTCCGCCGGGTGACCGCCCAGCTCGCGGTGATCGTGCTGTCGGACGAGAACGACCAGTCGTCGATCTCGCCGACCGACTTCACCCTGTGGATCGAGGGGCTCGCGTTCCACACCGGCGACATCACGTTCTCGTCGATCGTCACGCCGATCGGCAACTGCCAGACCGGCACGAGCGTCGGCCGGCGGTACCTCGACGTGACCGACGCGGTCGGCGGGATCGAGGAGTCGATCTGCGCGAACGACTACGGCCCGGCGCTGACCACCCTGGCCGAGACGCTGTTCACCAGCGTCCCGTACGAGCTCTCGGCGACCGCGGACCCCGCGACGATCGTGGTCACCGCGGACGAGGCGACCGGCACGATCGTGGTCGATCCGGCGGCGATCGTGTACGACCCGCTCGAGAACACGATCCGGTTCACCTCGGCGTACCACCCGCCGGCGGGCACCGATCTCCACGTCACCTACGAGCGGCTGTAGCGCGTCCGGGCCGTCCTCGGTTCGGACGGGCCGTCGTCAGAACCGGACGTGGACCCCGTCGACCGACAGCAGCACCCCGCCGACCGCGACCCCGACCGCGCCGGCGAGGGTCGCCCCCGAGGCGAACACCAGCAGGTTCGTCTTGGTGCGGACCGCGGTGAGGCCCTCCGGCGTCGACTGGTCGGCCATCGTGGCCGCGGTCGAGTCGGCGAGGAGGTAGGTGCCGCCGCTGGCTGCGGCGAGCGCCAGCGTCACGACCACGGGGATCACCGGCACCGGGTGCGCGGGGCCGTCCGG
>JBEBJW010001220.1:0-2788 GCA_040079715.1 Myxococcota bacterium
CGTCCCGAACCGGCGGGTGGGGCTGGTCGAGCGGTGGTGGTCCCCGAGCGGGTCGGTCGCCGAGGGGCGGGTGCTGGCGCTGAACCGCGAGGCCGGGTTCCAAGCCGAGATCCTCCGCGGCGGGCTCCACCTCGGCCTGTCGCCGCTGTGGTCGCGGGTCCACCTCGAGCCGCTGGTGACGGTGGGGCAGGGGACGATCGCCTACGTGTACGCCCGCGACGGCGAGGCGCTGCCCCCGACCCAGGCCCTCGGGCGGGTGGTCGCGTGCAACGACTTCCAGGACGCGCGGGCGTTCCTCGGCAACGGCGGTCAGCGCGGCCGGCAGCGGGGCATGCTCCGCGAGGGCGTGTACGCGATCAACCTGTCGCTGTTCGTGGTGCTGTGCGAGTCGCGGGTGTACACCGGGCCCGCCGATCCGGCCGAGCGGGTGCAGATCGAGCGGTGGCACGCCGAGCTCGCGGCGGTCGAGGGGTTCCGGCCGGTGGTGATCGGGAACACCGATCGGGACGCGATCGGGATCGTCACGGTCCACGACGGGCCGCCGGTCGAGGTCGGTGAGGTGATCGCCCCAGAGCCGGTCGGCGACCACGGGTGCTTCCAGAACCCGGAGGCGTTCCTCGCGTGCGGCGGCCGGCGCGGCAAGCAGCTCCAGGTGTTGACCGACGGCACGTACTACCTGAACCGGTGGTTCGCGTCGGTCGAGCGGAACAGCAAGACGGTGATCCCGATCGGGTACGTCGGGGTGGTGGTGAGCTACCACGGCGTGCGCGGGACCGACGTGACCGGCGAGGACTTCCGGTACGGCGAGCAGGTCGAGCCGGGGCACCGCGGCGTGTGGAAGCGGGCGTTGCCGCCGGGCAAGTACGCGCTGAACCCGTCGGCGTTGAAGGTCGAGCTCGTCCCGACCGTGAACTTCGTGCTCCGGTGGGTGACCGGCGAGACCGAGGCCCACGAGTACGACAAGGACCTGAAGTCGCTCGAGCTGATCACCGCCGACGGGTTCGAGCCGACCTTGCCGCTGTCGCTGGTCCTGCACATCGACTACGAGGACGCCCCGCGGGTGGTCCAGCGGTTCGGTGACGTGAAGCGGCTGATCTCGCAGACCCTCGACCCGATCCTGTCGGCGTACTTCCGCGACGCCGCCCAGAACTGCCAGATGCTCGATCTGTTGACCCGGCGCGAGGAGCTGCAGCGGCGGGCCACCGACGAGCTCGGCCGGCGGTTCCGCGAGTTCGACATCACCTGCGTGGCGGCGATGATCGGGCGGCCCGAGTCCCGCCTGACCGCCGACGGCACCGACCCGATCGAGCACCTGTTCGATCAGCTGCGGGTCCGGCGGATCTCGGAGGAGAAGATCGCGACGTACCGGCAGCAGGAGGAGGCCGCGGTCCAGCTCCGGTCGCTCCACCGGGCGTCGGCCGAGGCCGAGAAGGAGTCCGAGCTCGCGGCGGCCGAGGCGGACGTGCGGATCACCGCCCAGCGCGGCGACGCGGCGGTGGTCCACAGCCAGCGCGCGGCGACCGCGAACGTGGCGCGGGCCGAGGGCGAGGCGCAGGCGAAGCGGATCGAGGGCGCCGGTGAGGCCGACGCGATCGCCCGGGTGGGCGAGGCGAAGGCGACGGTCGAGCGTCAGCGCCGCGACGCGCTGGGTGACAGCCGGCTGGTGGCGCTGGAGAACGTGATCGCGCGCCTGGCGACGAGCGACCAGCCCCTGGTGCCGAGCCAGCTGGTGACCCGCGGCGGCGGCCACGGCGGCGGGCTGCTGGCCGAGCTCGTGGCGCGGGTGCTGGCGGTCGAGCCGAACAGCACCGCGCTGGTGTCGACCGCGGCCGAGTCGAAGTAGACGGACGGCCCGGGTAGGCTGTCGGCCGGAGGGGCCGATGGCCGAACCCGACTGCAAGGAGCCGGGCCGGGTGGTGCCGGTGATCGACCGGAACCGGTGCGAGGGCAAGGAGGACTGCGTGCGGGTCTGCCCGTACGCGGTGTTCGAGATCCGGGTGCTCGACCGCGACCAGCGGCGGGCGCTGTCGTTCGTCGGGCGGCTGAAGGCGTGGGCCCACGGCAACCGGCAGGCGTTCGCGGTCCGCGCCGACCAGTGCCACGCCTGCGGCCTGTGCGTGACCGCGTGCCCCGAGCGGGCGATCGGGCTCCGTCCGGTGTAGGGGACGGCGAGCGGCCTCCGCCGCGGTCGGCCGACGGGACGCCACCCGGAGCTGCGTGGCGCCGGACGACGCGCGGATCCATCCGGCGGCCCTCCGCCCCGTCCGGTGCCCCCGTTCCTTCAGAGGGCCGGGCTCAGAACGGGTCGTCGACCAGCTTGTCGCGGACCGGCGCCGAGCAGGCGAGCCCGCGACCCTGGCCACCGCAGAAGTCCTGGTCGAGCCACGCGTCGTCGCCGGGGAACCCGACCGGACCCAGATCGGTCAGGTGCGGGGCGTCGGGCTCCCCCGCGTCGAACACCGGCGGCAGGCGGACGAACAGCGCCGGATCGACCCCGTCCGCCCCGCAGTCCTCGTCGACGCACGGGATCACCGACGCCGACTCGCACAGGTCGAGGGTCCCGTAGGTCGCGTGCTTGCCGTCCGACGCGAACACCTTCCACCGCGGCTGGCCGTCGGTCGGGTCCGGCGGGAACGACAGCAGCCCGAGGTCCGCGCCGTCGAACAGCCGCCCGTGGTCCTCGATCGTGTCCTCGTGGGCCGCGGTGTACGCCCCGACCACCCCCGCGTCGCCCGGACCGTCCGGCAGCGGTGCGAGATCGAGCACCACGCGCGCGGAGTCCCCGTCG
>JBEBJW010001221.1:0-2786 GCA_040079715.1 Myxococcota bacterium
AGGGTGCCCGTCAGCCCCACGTCGAGCAGCAGCAGGTGGACCTGGCCCGCGGCGACCTGGGACGGGAGCCACGCGGTCGGCGCCGAACCCGTCAGCCCGCCGTCCGCGTCGACCGTGACCGGCAGCACGAACGCGAGCCCCGGCGACGCGACCCCGAACGCCCCGTCGTCCTGGACCGCGCTCTCGCCGCCGATCAGCGTCCAGTCGCCGGCAGCGCCGTCGTATCCATCGATCGCGGCGAACGCGTGGCCGTTCCCGAGCGCCCCGTTCGCGAGCGACACGGCCTCGGACCCGCTGCCGAGCGCGGTGAACGACACGCCGTCCAGCAGGTCCCACCCGAGGCCCTGGGCCGGCAACGCGCCGCTGGTGTGGACCTCGGTCGTGGTCCCGCCGGCGATCACGGTGAGCCCGAGGGCCTCGCCGCCGGTCACCCCGCCGATCGCGCCGCAATCCGCGACGTTCCCGCCGAACCCGAGCGAGCACGGCAGCGCGATCGCCTCATCGCCGCGGGTCAGCGTCACCGTCGGGGTGGACCCCTCGGCCGCCGCGCCGAGCACGACCTCGACCGGGACGTCGCCGACCAGCCGCTGGGCGCCGTCCGGCGGGAACACCGCGACGAGCTCCCCCTGCTCGATCGGCTGCTCGGCGAGCTTCGCGTCCTCCGCCGACCGACACGCGAGCAGCCACCCGATCACCGGTCCGGCCCCGAGGCGGGGTCCCGGTCGATGTCGAGGATCTGTCGGGTCTGTGGCTGGTCGACCCGCGACACCGCGCCGTCCGGCCAGATCACGTCGATCGCGTCGACCGCGTCGAGGTCGCCGAGCCCGACGTGGACCTCCGGCGGACCGCCGCTCGCGTAGTTCGTGCCGCCGGCGTACACGCTCCGGATCCACCGCTGATCGCCGGCCCGCACCACCACCGTCGCCCCGACCGCGAACCGGTTCGCACCGGCCTGGTGGAGGCGGACCCGCAGCCAGGCCGCATCGCCGCAGGTCGCGGTCTGCACGAGGGTCTCGCCGTGCAGATCGCGCTTCACGAGGTCGATCCAGCCGTCGTCGTTCAGGTCGAGCGGGACGTACCCGCGCCCGATCGTCGGCTGGTTCGCGACCCACGCCGGTGCCACGTCGACGAACGTGCCGTCGGCGCCTTGGAGGTACAGCGCGTCCGGTTGGAGCTTCGACGCCGGGTACCGCGAGTCGAGGTACCCGTAGGTCATCGGGGCGTCGAGGTCGCCGTCGTCGTCCATATCGACGAGATCCACGCCCCACCCGATCTTCTGGGCCCGCGACAGGTCGTTCTGGAGCCGGAGCACGTCGACCGACTCGAACCACGCCGCCCCGCCGACCCCGGACAGCATCGCGGAGTTGCCGTCCCAGGCGGACATCACGTAGTCGTCGAGCCCGTCGTCGTTCAGGTCGCCGACGCCGAGCCCCATCCCGGTGATCCGGACGTCGAGCCCATGCGCGTTGTCGTCGAGCTCGAACGCCCCGCCGCGGTTCCACAGCAGGCGGTTCGGGAACGACCGGCCGAAGTCGTGGACCACGTACAGGTCGGGCCACCCGTCCCGATCGACGTCGTGGAACCCGCCGGCGAGCGCGTACCCGTCGTGGACCTCGGGCGGCAGCAGCTCGCTGCGATCGGTGAACGTGCCGTCCCCGTCGTTCAGGTACAGCCAGTCGGGGTCACCGGGTTCGAACTCGTCGTGCTCGGGATCGTCGCCGCTCTCGTCGATGAACCCGTAGCAGCCGACATACAGGTCGAGGTCACCGTCGCGGTCGATGTCCGCCCACGACGACACCAGGCTGCGGCGCGCCTCGGGCGAGATCCCGGCCTCGGCCGACACGTCGACGAACCCGTCCCCGTCGTTGCGGAGCAGGAGGTTCGGCGCGAGGAACCGGGTGATCAGCAGGTCGAGGTCGCCGTCGCCGTCGTAGTCGACGGTGGTGCCGCCGGCGGCGCGGTTCACCGGCGCGTCGCGCAGCACGCCCCCCGGGATCTCGGCGAACGTGCCGCCCGCCACGCCGCGCCACCACTGGGTCTCCCAGAACCCGGGCAACACGAGGTCGAACACGCCGTCCTGGTCGAAGTCGCCGGCGATGGTCCCGACGCCCCAGAACCACGCCTTCTTCGGCAACTCGGCGCGCAAGCCGGTGGTCACCAGCTCCGCCCCGGCGCGCGCGGCCGGATCCGGGCAGGTGACGAGCCCGGTGGTGCGGACGGTGGCGTCGGCGGTGACCTCGGGCACGGTCGTGGTCGGGCCGGAGTCGCGGTCGGTCCCGGACTCGGGATCGGGGGTGCACCCGAGGAGGACGGTCAGCAGGGCGACGGGGATCGACATGGTTCGTCGTCCACTGTAGCCAGCTCTCAGTTCCCCGTCAGCGCCGAGATCACCATCGGCCACCGGCTCACGAGCCCGGCGATCGCGAGCAGCACCAGCGGCACCACCGCGACGTACACCACCCGCAGCGCGCGTCCGGACGGCGTCGACGCGACGAGCGGCATCCACTCGAGCGGCCGATCCCCCGAGCGCGCCGACGCCCCCGGCTCGCGCTCGAGCGCCCGCCGCTCGACGCTCGGCCCGTCGAACACGAGCCACCACGTCTCCGGCTGGGGATCCGGCGCGCCGCGGTGGCGGATCCGCGCCGGCACAGCCGCCACGGCCTGGCACGACCGGCACCGGACGAGGTACCGCGTGCCATCCTTGCGGGACAGCGCCGCCCCGCACGACGGGCAGACCCAGTCCGCCCCGATCGACGCCTCCGGCCGATCGGCGCGGTGGTCGTGCC
>JBEBJW010001222.1:0-2785 GCA_040079715.1 Myxococcota bacterium
GTATCGGACCGAGGAGGCGGAGGGAGCGGAGGGTCGCCCGGAGGGCGGCGGTCCGAAGGCGAGCCATGAGCATCCAGCAGGCCGGGAACCTCGCGAAGCGAGCTTTCCCGAGGCCTGCCAGGAGCGCTCGGGAACGCTCCCTCCGGGCGTATTCACGCGCTCCTGACGCGAGTCTTCGGGCCGCCGTCCCGACTCGCCCTCCGGTCGATGGTCGTCCCAGCGGCGGTCCGGAAGGCGAGCCATGCGCATCCAGCAGGCCGGGACCTCGCGAACCGAGCTCACCCGATGCCTGCAGGACTGCCGTCAGGCCGGGGCGATCGCGGGGTCCGGGGTCCCGAGCGCGCGATCCAGCTTCGCCAGGACCGACGCCGGGCCGAACGCCGCGTCGGTCGTCGGGACCAGCGACGCGACCCGCTGGCGCGACACCATCGCCCCGTCCCGATCGCCGATCGCGAGCCGCGCGCGTGCCATCGCCTCGTGGGCGAACAGCCGCTCACCGGGATCGGCCGCGTTCGCCTCGCAGATCGCCAGGCACGCCTCGGCGTGGGCCACCGCCGCGTACGGCTCGGACAGGACGAGGCTGGTCATCGTCAGGCGGTACTCGGCCCGCTCGACCTCGAGCCAGGTGCCGGCCCGCTCCCACGCGACCCGCGACAAGGTCGCCGCGGATCGCAGCAGCCCTGCCTCCTCCGGGCCGTTCGGCTTGCGCTCCTCGAGCAGCACCGCGAGGTTGTTGCCGGTGGCGCCGACCGCCCGGACCGCCGGGTGGCCGTCGGCGAGCTCGAACACCAGGGACGCCGCGCGGACCAGCCACCGGGTGGCCTCGGTCGTCCGCCCGTGCGCCCCGACCGCCCCCGCCGCGAGGGCGAGGATCCGGGCCTCGTTGCCGGTGCGGTCGGTCCCGAGCTGGTCGAGTATCCGCTCCGCACCTTCCCGATCCCCGGCGCACATCCGGAAGATCGCCGCTCCGCGGTCCACCGCCTCCGACGGACCGTGCCGGGCGCCGATCCGGTCCACCGCCGCGAGCCCGTCGTCCCACCGCCCGAGGTGCTCGCCGAGCACGTGGACCACCAGCCCGACGACTGCGGGCACCTCGTCCGGATCCGACCGGTCGATCAGGTCGGGGAACGTGGCCGCGACGCGCTCGGCGTCGGTCCCGTGGTCTGCCCACGCCTGCTGCAGCTGGTCCTGCACTGCCACGTGTCCTCCCGCCGATCTCGTTCTTAGCACGCGGGTTCGACCGGGTGGTTTCCACCCCGTCACCGGAGCCAGGCCCGCCACTCCGGCGGAGGATCGCCGGTCGCGATCATCCCCCGCCGCCCGAGCTGCAGCGCGGACGGGTGGCGCGGGATCCCCGCGAGCGGCATGTCGGCCTCGATCGGCGTCCGATCGCCCTTTCGCCGGTTGCACGGGGCGCAGGCCGTCACCACGTTGTCCCACGAGGTCCGCCCGCCGCGCGATCGGGGGAGCACGTGGTCGATCGTCAGCTGCCGCCCGACCCCGGTGAACCCGCAGTATACGCAGGCGTTGCCGTCGCGGAGCAGCACGTTCCGACGGGTCAGCGCGACCGCCGGCTGGGTCCGCTCGACCCAGTTCGGCACGCGGATCACCGCCGGCATCGGGTAGGTCCGCGACGGCGTGCGCACGACCGCGTCGTAGTACTGGAGGACCTCGACCCGACCGGCGAGGTCCAGCAACATCGCCCGTCGCCAGCTCAGCGCGCGGAGCGGCCGGTACGCCTTGTCCAGCAGCAGCACGCGGTACCGATCGAGGTCCACGCTCTCCCATACCCCGACCCCGCGCGCCCGGTGGGGACCGGCGTTACGCAGGGACGATGACCGGCCTCGACCTCCCGTCGCTCGTCACCGCCGTGCCGGGGCCTCGGTCCCGCGCCCGGATCGACGCGCTCGCGCGCCACGAGTGCCCCGCGATCACCGCCCGCCGCGCCCGCCGGGCCGAGTCGCTCGGGGTGGCCGACGACGACCCGATCGTGTGGGAGTCCGCGGTCGGCGCCAACGTCCGCGACGTCGACGGCAACGTGTACGTGGACCTGACCAGCGGGTTCGGGGTCGCGCTGGTCGGTCACCGGGACCCGGAGGTGGTCGCCGCCGCCAGCCGCCAGGCGGCCCGGCTGGTCCACGCGATGGGGGACGCCTGGCCGGACGACACCCGGATCACCCTGCTCGAACGCCTCGCCGCCGCGTGCGCGACCGACCCCGGCGGCGGCCCGCTGTCGGTCGCGATCCTCGGCCTGTCCGGATCCGACGCGATCGACGCCGCGATCAAGACCGCCGCGCTCGCCACCGGCCGCACCGGGGTCCTCGCGTTCTCCGGCGCGTACCACGGCCTCGCGCTCGGCGTCCTCGGCCTGCAGGGCTACAAGGCGGAGTTCACCGAGCCGTTCCGGGCGATCACCCATCCGGGCGTGGTCCACCTGCCGTACGGCGGGCCGATCGCCGCGGTCCGCGACGCCCTCGGGTCCGGACGGATCGGGCTCGTGCTGGTCGAGCCGATCCTCGGGCGCGGGGGGATCTCGGTCCCGCCGGACGGGTGGCTCGCAGACGTCGCGGCCGCGGCCCGGAGCGCCGGCGCGCTGTTCGCCCTCGACGAGATCCAGACCGGGATCGGGCGCACCGGGGCGCCGTTCGCCGGCCCGGCGGCCGGGGTGGTGCCGGACCTGCTGTGCGTCGGCAAGGCGCTCGGGGGCGGCTATCCGCTGTCGGCGTGCGTCGGTACGCCAGCGGTGATGGCGGCGTGGGGCGGGTCGCGCGGCGAGGCGATCCAC
>JBEBJW010001223.1:0-2785 GCA_040079715.1 Myxococcota bacterium
CGCCTGTACGACGACGCCCAGGCCCACCTCGAGGACATCAAGCGCGATCTGCGGCGGGCTTCGCCGATGCGCCGGGTGCTGACCGGGGAGGTGGGCGCGGGGAAGGGCAAGCTCGCGCTGCTCGCGGCCGCGATGGTCGCCGACGCGAAGTCCCAGGTGCTGGTGCTCGGCTCCGACCCGGTCGAGGCCGAGACCCGGTTCATGCACACCGAGCCGCTGCTGCGCGAGGGAGGCCTCGTCGCGCGGCTGGTCCAGACCCCGCCGACCCGCCCGCAGCTCGACGCGATCAAGCGGGGCGAGGTGCACGTCGTGTTCGGCACACTCGACCTCCTCGAGCAGCCGGTCGAATACCGGCGGCTCGGGCTGGTGATCGCGATCGAGCGCGAGTCGTTCGGGCGGGTCGGGGTGCTCCACGCCGCGCTTCCCGCGCCGCGCCCGGATCTACTCGTGTCGACGGCGATCCCGGTCGGTCCGCGCGTGCTGCTGACCGCGTACGCCGATCACCACGTGTCGGTGGTGGTCGATCCGGAGCGACGGCCGGCCCGGATCGAGCTGTGCCGGGCCGACGAGCGGCCAGCCGCGTACCAGCAGGTCCGCGACGCGGTGGCGAGCGGCGACCAGGCGCTGATCGTGTTCCCGATGGTCGACGGGGCGGACGCGATCGATCTGCCGGACGCCCTGCGGTTGGTCCGGGTGCTCGAGGCGGAGGCGTTCGCCGGGCTGCGGGTCGGGCTCCTGCACGGCGGGATCCCGCGCGACGACCGGCTGCGGGTCCACGAGGACTTCGTCCACCGACGGATCGACGTGCTGGTGTGCACCACCCGGATCGAAGACGGCCCGACCGTCCCGGGCGCGGTGGTGGTGGTGATCGAGCAGGCCGACCGGGTCGATCAGTGGCGGCTGCACCGGATCATCGGGTTCATGTCGCGGTCGCGGCGGGTCCAGGAGCCGGGCGAGGAGCGGACGCCGGCCCGGGCGATCCTGATCGTCGGGGAGCTGGCGGAGCCGGACGCCGCGGCCCGGATCCACCGGGTGGTCGGCGCGCCGAACGGGTTCCAGCTGACCGAGGCGCTGGTCCAGCTCCGCGGGGTCGACCGGGCGGTGGCGGCCGGTGCGGCGCCGCTCCCGCAATTCGATTGGTTCGAGCTCGACAACGACCTGCCGCTGCTGCTGCGGGCGCGGGAAGAGGCCCATCGGGTCCTGCGGGCGGATCCCCAGCTCCGGCGCGGATCGCACGCTGACCTCGGGCGGGAGCTGCGCGCGCGGTGGGACCGCCTGTTCGTCGGGGGCGCGGACCGGGGCTGGGTGTGCCCGATCCGCGACGACGCCCCGGTCGAGCCGAAGCGCCGTCGTCGTCGTCGTCGCCGCCGTCGCTGAGTTGCCTGGGCTACAGGCCGACCCGCTCGCGCAGGAACCGCTCGATCCGGAGGTTGATCGCGTCCGGGTGCTCGACGATCGCGGCGTGGCTCGCCTCGGCGAGGACCAGCACGTCGGCGTTCGGCATCGCCCGCGCCATCTCCATCGACCGGTGGAGCGGCGTGAACAGGTCGTTCTCCGACGCGAAGATCAGCGCCGGCGCCTGGATCTCGGGCAAGTACGGGGACGCGTCGTGATCGGAGGCCGCGGCGACCATCCGCAAGAAGATCCGGGGATCCATCGCGGCGAGGTGCTCGAGGTACTTGTCGATGTCGACCCGGCCGGCGTAGTGACGGTCGAGCAGGCCGGTCCACCCGCCGAACGCGAACCCGATCGGCGAGTCGTACAGCGGCAGCAGCATCCGCGCCCCGCCACGGCCGCCCCACCGCGCCGCCCGGTGCAGCGCGTCGAACACCCGCCGGCTGTACGGGCTGTCGAGGAACGTGTCCATCGGGCGGCCGAACGTCCCGAACATCGGGACCAGCCCGCGGACGCGGTCGGGGTGCTGGTGGGCGTACTCGAGGATCACCTGTACGCCCATCGAGTGGCCGAGCAGGATCGACGGGGTGGTCACCCCGGCCGCGTCGAGCACCGCCTCGAGGTCGCGGACGTTCCGCTCGATCGACAGGTCGGCGGCGTCGATCGGCTCGGGCGGGGGCGCGGATCGGCCGTGGCCGCGGTAGTCCCACACGAGCACCCGGAACCGCGCGCGGAAGTGCTCGACCACGTACTTGAAGAAGAACGTGCTGACGCCGACGCCGTTGCAGCACACGAAGGTCGGGTCGCCGTCGCCGACCGTCCGCCAGTACAGTGGCAGGCCGTCGTCGGTCCGGGCGAAGCCAGCGCGAACGTCGCCCACGGGAACCCTGACCCCGGCTCGGGGCTGGAAAAACGAACGGCGTTCCGAAGTTCGGAACGCCGTCAGTGAGCTGGAATGGAGGATAGGGGACTCGAACCCCTGACCTCAGCAGTGCGAACGCTGCGCTCTCCCAACTGAGCTAATCCCCCAGCGCCGTTTGAGTAACCGACTCCCCGGCGGGCGCAAGGCCACCCGGAGGTGGATCGCTCAGTCCAACCCGCGCGCTTCGAGGTCGTCCTCGTCGAGGCCCAGAAAGTGGCCGACCTCGTGCAGGACCGTGATCCGGAGCTCCTCGATCAGGTGCGCGCGATCCCGGGCGATCCGCTCGAGGTTCCGCCGGAACAGCACGATCGTCGACGGGAGCTGGGCCCACGGATCATCGGACGCCTTGTCGGACAGGGCGGCCCCGCTGAAGAACCCGAGCAGCTCCCCGGGAAACGCCGGTGGATCGAACTCGCGGCACAGCTCTTCGCTCGGGATCTCCTCGACCACGAACACCACCTGCTCGAG
>JBEBJW010001224.1:0-2781 GCA_040079715.1 Myxococcota bacterium
GCCCCCGTTGTCGCCGATGCCGCCGCCGCCGGGGCCCTTGCCGATCTCGCCGCCGTTCGCCGCACCGCGGAACCCGGTCCCGACGCCGGTGATCGTCGAGGTGGCGTCGAGCTCGAACCGGTCTGCGGTCAACACCACCGCGCCGTCGAGGTGGACCTCGCTGTGGTCGAGGATCAGGATCGCGCCGTAGTCGTAGCTGCCCTCGGCGAGATCGAGCTGGTCGTAGCTGTCGACCAGCAGCACCGTGCCGATCTCGACCGCGACCTCCGCCGGCGCGGCGTCGAGCGTCCCGTCCGACGCGGTGACCACGCAGGCCCACTGGTGCGCGGCTTCGGTCGCGGCGGCGTCGATCGTGTCGCCCGCGAGGCTGGTGGTGCCGGTCGGGCCGGCGTACGCGGCGCCGTCGAGCCGCCAGGCCACGGTGTAGGTCACCAGCGCGCCCTCCGGGTCGACCGACGGCACGACCACGGCGCACACGAGATCGTCCAGCCCTTCGGCGGGTGCCTCCGGGGTGATCGCGATCTGAGGCGTCGACGGGGCGAGGTTCGGCGGATCGGTGTCCGCGTCGCTGTCGCTGTCCGCGTCGCTGTCGCTGTCCGCGTCGCTGTCGCTGTCCGCGTCGGCATCGCTGTCCGCGTCGGCGTCGCTGTCCGCGTCGGCGTCACTGTCCGTGTCGGCGTCTGCGTCCGAGTCGGACGCGGGGGTGTCGACGGGGTGTCCCTCCAGCGAGGCGTCCGGGCCGAGCCACGTGCATCCGGTCCACGCGAACCACCCGAAGATTCCAACCAATCGGCACCTCCGCGAGCGTCGCGTAATATCCCGGCGCGCCCTGGCCGCCCACCCGGACTCCGGGCGTGGATCCTATGGATCGCCGACTCCGACCGGGACGGCTCAGGGCGCTCGCTCGGCCCGGATCGCGGGCGCCGGACCGTCGCAGTCCCAGCCGGCGACCTCCGGGAACGACGCCTCTGACTCGACCTCGCCGACGACCCGCGCCGCCCCGAGCACCGGGTCGCCGTCCGCGGTCCGGCCGACCGCGAGCGCGCCGCACGCGTCGCCGATCCGCATCGGCACCAGGTCGACCGACACGATCGCGTCGTCCGGCACCACGGTGATCGCGGCCGTCGGGAGCGCCTGGCCGAGCAGGGAGACCCGCAACGCCAGCGGTCCGGTGTCACCGGCGTTCACCGTGAACCCGGGGGCAGTGGCCCACACGACGCCGTCGCCGTCGGCCTCGACGGTCAGATCCGACGACGCTTCGGTGTGGGCGTACGCGACCGGCCGGCCCCGTCGATCCCGGACCGCGGCGGCCAACGGGACCGTCGCGCCGGCCCGGATCCACACGTCCCCCACCTCGCCGCCGAGGGCGTGGCGCCACTGCACCTCCGCCGGCGCGGTGAACGCCACCGAGAACTGGTCGTCGGCGTCCCCGGTGAACCACACCAGGCCGCGCTGGTGGGCGCCGGTCACCGCGAGCGACCCCGGCATTGCCTCGACGACCTCGACCCCGCGGGCGTGGGGCTCGAACGTCAGCCCGTCGGTGCGGTGATCTTCGATCCGCTCGGACGCGCCGAACTCCGCCACGGTGTGATCGGCGATCGGCGCCCGCCCATCCCACCGCTGCCCGTCGACCACCAGGTTCGACACGAACCCGATCCGGCCGTGATCCCCGACGAAGTCGAAGCACCCCGTCGCCCCCGGCGACGCCACCAGCACGATCCGACGCATCCGAACCTCCGTGGACGTCCCGTCACCGGTCGCCGTTCGATCCGCGGCGGTCCGGTCACCGCGCGTCAGCGGGCCGCTACGGACAGAGGGTGTGGTCGCGGTCGAGTCCGAGCGCGGTCGTGTAGGGGCGACCGTTGATCTCCGCGATCGGCACCTCACGGTCGATCCACCTGAACGTCAACGTCCGGAGCACGGTCTGGGCGTCGTCTCCGAGCTCGGTGAACCCCACCAGCGTGTCGCCCTCCAGCTCGGTGTGGTCGACGCCGAAGCTGCTGCGCGCGTGGGCGACCGCGCCGTCGTGGATCGTGACCGGACCCGCCACCGGCCCCTCCTCCCACGGGTCGTACCGGACGAGCCCGCCACAGTCGCCGGCGATCTTCCACGTCCCGTCGACCGAGGCCACCGGCTCGTAGTGCCCGGCGATCGCGTCGAGGGTGAGGTCGAACCGCCGATCCTCCGGGGCCACGGGACCGGGCGCTCCGAAGCAGGCGAACTGCGCCGCCGGACCCGGGTTGTAGTGCGACCATCGACCACAAGCCCACACCGAGAGGTTGCCGTAGCCCGCCTCGCCGACCGTGATCCGCGCTGCGGTTCCGTCGGCGCTCCTGCCCTCCGCGGTGGTCTCTCGACCGGTCGTTCGCACCGCGTCGATCGCGAAGCTGCAGCCGTCGAGCTCCACCCGGTCGTCGTACAGGTGGAGCCCGTTCGCCGCGCCCGGGAGCGAGCACCACCGGTACCGGTGGGTCACCACGTCGATCGTGGCGGTGTAGTCGCCGGGGTGGACGTACCACGCCGGATCGATGCACGGCCCGGTGCCGCACGGCTCGACCTCCGGGAGACTCGGATCCAGCGCGTAGAACCCGCGATGATCGCACGCCTCGACCTCGGCGACCCCGGCTGCGAGATCGACCCACCGCAGCCGCATCCGCGCGGCGCCGGGGCGCTCGGGATCGTCGATCACCAGGTCGTCACCGTCCCAGTGGGGCTCGACGACGTTGAACGAGCAGGAGCCGTGCCGCCCGGCCAACGCCTCGAAGTAGGTCGCCGTCAACG
>JBEBJW010001225.1:0-2781 GCA_040079715.1 Myxococcota bacterium
CGACGAGTGCGGCGTGGGGTGCCTCGGCCGACGAACTGGCCGCGGTCGCCGCGCAACTGGCCGAGGGGCGGCCGGCGACGGCGCTGCGATCGCTCGAGGTGCTCGATCCGGAACCGCATCGCGCGTATGCGGCCTTCCTGAGGGGCCGGGCGATGGAGGCGACCCACCAGCCGGACCTGGCCGTCGCTGCGTACACCGAGGCGCTGAAGGGCCCGCCGAGCGCCGATCCGAAGCTCGCCGTGCCGCGCGCGACGGTCGAGGCCGCGCTGCCCCGGTTGCAGCAGGCCGCTGCCCAGCTCGACGCGATCGGCGACCTCGTGCAGCGGCGGTGTGGTGAGCACGCGCCGTTCTGCGGCGCGCTGCTCGGCCTGGTCGACGACAGGACGGTGTTCCTGGTGGACTGGCAGACCGCCGATCTCGACGGGGACCGGCGTGTCGAGCGGGTGGCGGACCTGTGCGTCGGCGGCAGGCAGCGATTGGTGATCGAGGACGAGGGCACGCTGTTCCTCCTCGAGGGCGCGGAGATGGTCTGCGACGCGCCGACCGCCTGGAGCGCGTTGGGTGATCTGCCGCGGTTCTGGCAGACGCTCGAGTCGACCGTGACGATCGAGGACTCCTACCACAGCTGGAGTTGGCAGAAACGCGTCGGGATGCGCGGCGGGCGACCGGTGACCCTGTGGAGCACGGAGGAATCCCACGGCATGATGGGAGGCACCCGCGAGACGGTGGACCACGTCGAGGGCCGGGCGGAAGGCCTGCGTGCGTACGAGGACGAGGTCCGCTGGTCGCGCGGCCTCGTCCCGGTCCTGGGCCCGGGAGACCCGGCACCCCCTCGCCCGTCACCGAACTGGACGACGTTCGGCCGCACGGCGTGGGCCGGCCCTGCCGACGCAGCGGTCTCGGCCTCCGGGACGCAGGGCGACGGCCGGATCGTGCTCGACATCGCGGTGACCGACGACCAGCTCGATCCGCCCGACGGCACGCCGGACGCCCGAACCCTGCTGCAGCACGACCACGTGGAGCTCTGGTGGTGCGCGGGTGCGCCCGCGGACTGCGAGCTGGGCGACAAGGGCCGGTCGCCGCCGATCGTCCGGCAGGTCGCCGTCGGTGTCGCGGCGGACGGCAGTGGCTTCGCCCGGTGGCTGCACCCGGAGGGCGCGAAGGAGGCCCTCCCCATCGTGACGGGGACGTCGACGGCGCTGAGGGTCACGTTCGACCTCGCCGGGTTGGGAGCACCGGCGGGCGCGGAGACGTGGCAGGTGCCGTTCACGGTCGCGTACTCGGACAGCGACGGGCCGGATGCGGGGCAGCAGACGCTGGTGGCGACGAGCGATCTCGTGTGGGGCGTGCCCGGGTCGTTCGGTCGGCTGGTCCATCCCCAGTTCCCGCCGCTGGGCCGTCCATTCGATGGGTGGCCTGCCCTGCGCGAAGCCCTCCGTCCCTGAGGGGACGCGTCGCGTCGAGGTGGGGCCTCGGGTGGGGCGCCCGAGGTCCGCGGACGGGGTGGTCGGCGGCGAGCCATCGTCGGCCCCGAAGCGCGGCAGCGTCGCCCGAACCGTCGTCCCGCGTCCGAAGTCGCTCGCGAACTCCATGGTGCCGCCCATTCCTCGCACCAGCCGATGGCGGGTCGCGTTCCCCCGGTCGCCTCGCGGTACGGTCCCCGCATGGAACGATCCGTCGAGTTGCTGCCTGGGTGGTCCTTCGCGAGGTTCGCGGCGGGCGGCATCGCGTTCCCGGCCTCCTGGACCCGGATCGACGACCCGCGGGGGTTGTCGTGGCGGGCGGGAGAGGCCGAGCTCTTCCTGAGCGGCTTCGGGTTCGAGGCGGCGGTCCCACTGCTGGACGCGTTCGTGGGGATCCACCGCGGCGTGCTCGCTCGTCCCGACACGCGGATCACCCTCGACCAGCCGATCCGCCACCCGTCCGGCGGGAGCGGGTGGGCGATCGGCTGGACCCAGGTTTGCCTCCGTCCGCCGGACTACGAGTTCGCGTCGCGCTACGTCCGGACCGAGGCCGCGATCTACCTGCTCAAGCGCGACCGTCCTCGCGGGTCCTCGGACGGGAGCGACCTGGAGGCCGTGTTCGCGACCTTCTTGCCGGTCTGATGCACGAGCGTTCGACCATCGCGGCGTCGCTTCGGGAGGGACCGATCCCGAACGGGGGCCCAGGACGCGGTCGCGGTCATGCGCCGGCCGGCCTCGGAGCCGCTCGAGGCGCTGCGCACCGATCTCGTGGAAGGTCACCGCTCGGGGACCGGGCGGTCCCGCGCGCCTCGTCGATCACCCCGGCCCCAGGTCTCGGAGGACCTGCCGCGTGCCGAGCACGTCCAGGACCGGGCGACCATCCGTCAGGCTCCCGTCGCGAGCCGGGTCCTCGCGCGCGCCACCAGCGAACCCGCGTCGTCCCACCGGGGATCGATCCGGAGCAGCGCCCGTTCGGCCAGCTCCGCCGCCCCCGCGGTCGACGCGAGCTCCATCCCGAGCAGGTCGAGCTCCACCGTCAGCGGCAGGCAGGGGTCTCCCAGGCGCCGGAGCTCGGCCACGGGCGCGACCAGCAGCGCTGCAGCCTCGTCGGACCGCCCCGCGTCGATCAGCAGCCGCGCCAGCCGCACGAGGGGCTGCAACGCGAGGGGATGGACCGGTCCGCGCAGCCCCCCCTCGAGGTCGCGCGCGCGCCGGAGGTTCGCCTCCACGTCCTGCCCGCACGACGCCCGAGCCAGCGCCACCATCGCCCGGTGGTCCGGTCGGTCCCCGGCGGCCTCTTCCGCCTGGTCGAGCAGCG
>JBEBJW010001226.1:0-2780 GCA_040079715.1 Myxococcota bacterium
CCCGCAGCCGCCCGCCCCGATCGGCGGTCGCGCGGAGCCACCGGAGCCACAGGACGGTCGGGTAGGTGTCCTGGAACAGGATCGTCACCGCCGACCCGAGCTGGGTGAGCTGGAACCACGGCGGGTGGGCGAGCCACCGGAAGTCGATCCGGGCGATCGCGGGGTCCTGGAGGATGAAGTACAACGCCGCGAAGTGCCCCATCGGGTACCAGTGGACCCCGCCCTTCTGGATCCCGGCCAGGAAGTACATCGCGACGATCTGGAGGATCAGCAGGCGCCGCGGCCAGGCGGGGATCGGCGCCCCGTCGCCCCAGAAGCTCCCGGTCCTCCGCACGGCGTCGATCGACAGCCAGTCGCCGCCCCGGGCGAATACGAAGATCACCAGGACGTCGCGGCACAGCGTGTCGATCCCGCGGTCGCCGGCCGGCAGGATCCGGGCGAACTGCGCCCACAGCAGCAGCAGGACCACCGCGCTGGTCCGGGTGAACAGCCCGAGCGCGAACGACGCCGCGGCGAAGGTGATCGCGGCGTGGAGCCCGCGGGCGGCGAGCGCGGAGCTCCCGAACAGGTCGACGAACCACGGCGGATCGGTCCGGGTCGCCACGTCCGACAGACCGCCCGCCGGCTGGCCGGCGAACAGCGCCACCACGAGGTCGAGCCGCGCGATCTCGACGAAGTCCCACAGGATCACGAGCCCGAGCAGCAGCCGGACCAGCGCGAGCGACCGCGGGTGCTCGACCCCGTCCCACAGGGCGACCCACGCGCGCCACCACCGGCGGGTCCGGGTCACGGGGCGGGCAACGCGACCGCGGTCGGCCGGTGGACGCGCTGGTGCTCGATCGTGGTGGTGGGATCGGGCGGCTCCCACGGGTAGGTCGACCGACCGCGCTCGAGCTGCACCCGGACCCGCGACGCGTCCGGGTAGTCGGCGAACGCCTGGCGGGCGATCCACTTCGTCAGGCCCTTGTAGCCGGCGCGCATCTCGTCCTGCTGGCCGTCCCACACCCCGCGGATCCGCCGATACTCGAGCTCGTCTTCTCGCCAGGTGCAGCACGGATCGAGCCGGCGGAGGATCGGCACCCACCCGGGCTCCCCGGTCGTCGGGTCCGGGCGCTCGATCTCGACCACCAGCCGATCCGGCGCGGTGGTCGCCGACGCGAACAGGGCCCACGCCTGGTTCGCGCCCACGAGATCGAACAGCGGCGCGAACGGCGTCTTCAGCCAGCGGTGCAGGTCGTGGAGTCCGGTGGTGGTCGACACGAGCCAGGCCCCGAGCTCGTCGTCGGTCAGCTCGACCCCGACCCTGGCGAGGCCGTCGCGCCACACGCCGAGCTCGCGCTGGCGCCAGTCCTTCTCGAGGTCCTCGGCCTTCACCGCGTTCGGGATCGGCAGGGCGTAGATCCCGTGGCCGATCAGCGCCACCAGCAGCGCCGCCGCCCGCAGGTCCGCCCACGGCGGGCGGGTCACCCGAGTTCCACTGGGGAGAGCCCGATCGCGCGCGACACCGCGTTGATCACCTCGAGGTCGTCGTCGAACCCGAACGCGGACCGCTGGTCGTCGTTCGCGTCGTCCCGGTCGGCGAAGTACCGGACCGCGGCCTGGATCCGCTTCTGGTCGCGCGGGGCGCACTGGTCCCACCGGTCGAGCAGCTCGGCGCACCGGCGCGCGATCGACCGACCGAGGCCGAGATCCGCCGGTCCTGGCGCGTCGTCGTCGACCCCGTGGTCGCGGATCGCGTCGGCGGCGGCGGCGAGCTCGGCCCGGACGATCGCGGGGTCCGCGAGGGGCTGGTCGAGCAGCTCGCGGACCACCCGGCGGGTGTCCGACAGCAGATCGCCGAGGATCGGGTCCTCGGTCACGCCCCGTACCGGCGGGTGAAGTGGTACACCGCCTGCCGGCGCCACCAGACCCAGTCGTGCGCCACGTCGTGGCCCCACAGGTCGCACTCGTGCGGGATCTCCTGCCGCCGGAGCACGCCGGCGAGGGCGATCGTCTCCTCGATGCAGCCCTCCTCCCACTTCCCGCGGCCGCACACCAGGGTCACGTGGGTGTTGCGGCGGACGTGCTCGAGGGCGGTGCCGGTGAGGTTCGGCACGAACGCGAGCGGGTTGTTGTAGTACACGTCCGGGCTGTCGTACCCGTTGGTGAAGTTCCGGGCCTCGTACCGGCCGCTCATGCAGAGCGCGTGGCGGAACGTGTCCGGGTGCTTCAGCGCGAACGTCGCGGCGTACATCCCGCCGAGCGACGCCCCGGCGACCCCGATCGGGATCGCGCTCGCGCCGCAGTCCTGGCGGATGAACGGGACCAGCGTGTCGAGCACGAACCGCTCGTACGCGATGTGGCGCTGGATCCGGTACGCGGGCGCGTTGTCCTTGCGGGTCCACGCCTCGGACACGTTCGACTCGGGGCAGTACAGCTTGATCCGCGCGCCGTTCAGCAGGGGGCCGAGCGCGTCGACCATCCCCTGGGCTTGCCACTCGTGCGCGAAGCCTGCGGCCGTCGGGAACACGATCACCGGCAGCCCGAACTGCCCGTAGGTCCACAGGTGAACGTCTCGGCCCATCGCCGGGCTCGGGAGCATCAAGTGACGAGCCAAGTACCCTCCAGGGCCGTTCTCGGTAACGCTGCGGCCTAAGATGGTCACCTGGGGGACGAACGGCGTGCGACGGATCGGGCGAGGCGATCGGTGAGGCGGTGGACGGCAGCGGGGGTCGGAGCGGTCGTCGCGGGCGGGCGGCGCTGGTGCTGGCGCGGCTCGCCCCGGAGGCTGTCTCTTATAC
>JBEBJW010001227.1:0-2777 GCA_040079715.1 Myxococcota bacterium
GGGTGTAGGTGGCCGGGTGGACCGGCGTCGCCGCGATCCCGGGGGTCGCAGAGGCCGATGAGGCCGACGAGGCCGGCGTCGCGGCGGACGGCGATCCCACCGACGGAGATCCCAGCGGCGGCGCGCCGAGCACCGCCGACATCCCCTCGATCGTCGGTTCGAGCACGACGTCCACCGGCAGGATCGGGCCCGCGTGGCCCTCGCTGCCGGGCGGGGCGTAGTCCTTGTCGTACTCCGAGCTCCGCTCGCCGGCGGTGATCACGGCGACGGTGATGTTGTCGTGTCCGCCGCGCTCGACCGCGATCCGGACCAGCTCGGCCGCAGCCTCGCCCGGCTCCCGGCCGGCGATCACCTGACCGATCTCCCAGTCCTCGAGCAGATCGTGCAGGCCGTCGCTGCACATCACCAGCGCGTCGTCCCGGTCGATCACGAGCGGCTCGGCCAGCACGTCCGGGACCAGCGGCCGCCCGTCCGCCATCCGCGAGTGACCGAGGGCCCGGGTCAGCATCCCGGACTCGGGGTGGCTGCGGGCGTCGAGCTCGGGGACGTGCCCCTGGTCGATCAGCATCTGGACCCGCGTGTGATCGAGCGTGCGCCACACGAGCTGCCCGCGCCGGATGTGGTACAGGCGCGAGTCGCCCACCAGGCCCACGTAGATCTGCCCTCCGCGGCACAGGGTGGCGACGGCGGTGGTGCCCATCCCGCGGGTCCCCGACGCGCGGCCCTCCTGGAGGATCGCCTCGTTCGCCTCGAGGAGGCCGCGGTACAGCCGCTCGCGGGGGTCCGCCTCGACCTCGCGCGACATGACCTCCTCGAGGACCTGGACCGCGAGCCCGCTCGCGACCTCACCGGCCTCGTGGCCACCCATCCCGTCGGCGACGATCACGAACAGCGAGCCGTCCGGCAGCCACGAGAACCCGTGCGAGTCCTCGTTGTTGGTCCGGACCCGCCCGACGTCGGTGTGGATCGCCACCCGAAGCGGGAAGCCGAAGCTGACCCGCATCTCGTCGATCACCGGACGCCTCCCCGGGCCATGCGGCGCGCGGCGATCATTCGGCGGCTACCGGGTTGGGTCCGTGGGTGGCGGGCATGGCGAGTCCAAGGCGGTCGACGCGCGGTCGACCGCCAGTGTACCGCGTCCGGGCTTCGTCCTCCCGTCCGCGGGCGGACGATCCGCGGGCCGAGCGCCGACGCGCACGATCCGCTCCCACGGGGAGGGATTTGCCTTCCACGGGGAGGACGCACCCTCGGATCCGCTTCACCACTGGACCCCAGCTCGTTTGGCGCGGGGCGTCCACCCCGGCGCGTCCGCCTACTTGAAGCCCGGCAGGTTGTTCAGGAAGGCCAGCTCGTTCTGGGTGTCGGAGATCGACTCGCCGGACGCGAGCTTCTGACCGAGCAGGTACGCGTCGTACGCGAACAGCAGGGAGACGATCCACCCGAGCGTTCCACACGTCACCGTCCAGAGGATGATGCAGTAGACGAAGCCGGCGATCGCCTTTTTCTGCTGCCCCATCAGGAAGTACCCGATCGGGATGCCGAACAGGTTCAGCACCGCCAGCAACACCGGGTTCGCGTCGGGCTTCGTGATCATCTCACCCATGAAATCTCCTTCCTCACGACGCGCCGGCGCACGGTCGCGCCGATCCCCGCGTTCGTGCCGTGGGGAGACTAGGACAGCCGGCGGAGTCGAGCAACCAGAAATACCAAACCGGGGGTTCACCGGCTCCGATCGTCTGCCCGCCGCGCGCGTCGCAACGCCGCTCCACCGTTCAGAACAGCTCGACGTACGCGGGATACCACGGAGCCACCACCACGCCGTCGGCCGGGATCCACAGCGGGTAGACCTCGGTCGTGGTCGCGCCGACCGCGATGTCGGCCGAGACCCGGAGGTCGAGCAATCCGCGTCCGACGCCGGGGACCGCGAACAACCCGGTCGCGCCGGTGTAGTCCGCGTCGGGATCCCACGCGATCCCGTCGGCGTCGAGGTAGCACCCCGACCACACCGTGTCGCCGTCAGCGACCTCGACCTGCGCGGTCCCGACCGACGGGTTCCCGCCGGTCAGCGGGTCGGTGATCCCGTACACCCGGACCTCGCCGATCACCAACGCTCCCTCGGGATCGTCGGCCCCGGTGCACCCGCCGAGCCGGTCGATCCACCCGGCGTGCTCGGCGTCGCTGACCCCGTACAGCGCGTGATCCTCGACCTGTTGAACGTCCTCGAGCCCGACCACCCCCGGGAACGTGGAGGTCGTGAAGCCGTCGGCCGCGATCTCGACGAACACCGACCGCCCCTCCGGCACGATCAGGGTGAACGCGCCGTCGGCGCCGGTCGTGGCCTCGGCCAGCGCCTCGCCGTACTCGTCGACGACCGCGAGCCGCGCGTCCGGGAGCGGCCCAGACAGCGGATCGTGGCTCGCGTACACGAGGCCGGACAGCTCGACCGTCTCCGGCGCGCCGCACGCCAGCCACCCGAGCGCGATCACCGAGATCCCCACGACGCCTCCAGGTCCCGAGTCGTATCCCACCCACCGGTGGTCCGACCGCCGCCGTCGTTCACCGCACCGCCGCGATCCACGCCCGGGAGGTCAGCGCGCGCCCGAGCTGGTGCTGGGCGAAGTCCGCCATCAGCCACCGGACCTCGTCCGGGACCCGTTCGGCGACCGCCGCGGCGAGCGGGGTCCGCCGGAGGTGCTCGACCGCCGCGAGCCCGGCCGCCGACACCGCCCTCCCCGCCCCGCAGGCGGCGTGGAGCGCGCCGCCCGCCTCGGGGTCGA
>JBEBJW010001228.1:0-2776 GCA_040079715.1 Myxococcota bacterium
CGTAGGTCTGGGCCCACCCGAGCGCCCGCTTGGCGCCCTCGCTGAAGTCCCACCCGACCACCACCAGCTCGTTCGGGTCCGCCATCGCTCCCTCCCCTGGGACCTCGATATGCAGACCCCGCGCCAACGGTCGGGACGGGAGGACCCAGCACGGGCACGGATCGGCCAGGCGGCACCGGGCGCGGTCACACGGACGCTGTGCGACCTCGCACGATCGCAGACCGGGACGGGAGCGACCGGACCGTCGCTCGACGGGACGCCCCTCGCCTTCCCCCCGGCGCTACAGCGCGTCGACCGTGTACCCGCCGGTGTCGGCAACCCGGTGGTGGAAGGTGATCCACTCCTGGACCCACCGCTCCTGGTGATCGGTCATCTTGTGCCGGCGCGGGGTGCGGTTCTCGGCCGCCTCGGCCAGCCACACCGACTCCTTGCCGGTCACGATCCACTCCGACGGGTCGGTGAACTTGTACCCGCCGACGACGCCGGACTGGCCGGTCTCCGCCGACCGATCCCCGCGCGACAGCTCGAGGAACACGTTCCAGAACTCGTCGAAGATGCCGTCGTCCGGATCCGGCGGCTCCTCGAGCCGCATCCGGCGGGCCGCCCGGTGGATCCACCGCTCGAGGTCTGGGCTCTCGGCCTGCCGATCCATCGCGCCGACCTCGACCATCCGCCAGATGATGTACCGGGTGGCGGCGGCGGGCAGATCGAGCGGGGCCGAGCCGTCGACCGGGACCAGCCGGAGCGGCCGGGACGCCGTCTGCTGCTCGGGCTCGCTCGCGACGTGGACCTCGACGTAGCCGCGGCGCAGCTTGTCGCGGATCAGCCGGTCGAACTCCTGCTCGGCCACCATGTAGTCCGCGAGCTGCTTGGTCCGGGTCTTCGCCGGTCCGCCGATCCGACCGGAGGCGACCGTGAGGGTGGCGCCGCGCCGGGTGACCTCCCAGAACTTCGCCTGATTACCCTGGATGAACTCGAACCTCCGCACTTTCGCCCCCCACCTGGTGCCGAATCCCGCACCCGCCGATGCTGGGGACCATACCCGAACCGGGCACCGCGGTCACGGATGTCCCCGAACCTCGATCGTCACCGTGTCCCGTCGGCGCCCGTCGACCGCCACCGCGATCTCGTGGGCGCCGGTGGACGGCGGACGCCACAGGGTGACCGCGCCGGGCTCCGCGGTCGCGATCCGCGCCCCGTCGACGATCCACTCGACGAGGCCCGCGTCCACCGCCACCGCCGCGCGGAGGGGGACCTGCTGGTGGTCGGCCGGGATCCGGGGATCCACGTACACGATCGTCCCGGGCGGCGGGTAGGTGATCGCGACGGCCGGGTCGGGATCCCGTGGGACCTCGCCCGGGGCGACGTCTCCCCCGCACGGCGTGATCAACCCGTGATCGGCGGCCCACGGGACCAGCTCGGGCGGCCAGTCGACGCAGGTCGCCCCGTCCGGACCGGCGCGGTGCCACCCACACGGAGCGGCGGGCGGCGACCCGATCCGGGCCCAGTCCGACACCACGTGCGGGCACCGCGGACCCGGGGCACCACCGGACAGCGCGCAGCTGTCGCGGCGCTCCCACCCGGGCGGATCCGGCGGCGCCGGCGACCGTCCGCCCGACCGGAGCTCGGTCGCCCGATCGAGGACCGCGGCCCACAGCGGCCCGGCGCCGGTCACCCCCGACACGTCCCCCATCGCCCGCCCGTCGAAGTTCCCGACCCACACCCCGACCGCGACGTCGCGGGTGAACCCGACGGTCCAGTTGTCGCGGTACCCGGTGCTGGTCCCCGTCTTCACCGCGGCCCAGTACGGGCGCTCGAGCGGCCCGTACCGCCCGAACGCCGGCGACCGGGCGACCGGATCCGCGAGCACGTCGGCCACCACCCCGGCGACCCCCAACGAGACGAGGTTCCGGCGAGACTTGTACGCCGGGTCGTAGTCCGGCAGCGGCTCGTCGGGCCGGACGTACCACGAGGCGCGCACGTCTCCGTCGCCGCCGACCCACTGGACGAACGACGGACGCTCCGGGCGCCGGGCGTCGGGCGTCCCGTCGAACACGAGCCCGCCGTCGCGCGGGGGCACCGCGCGGCTCGCCCCGGGCGGTTCGGCTGCGGCCGCCGCCAGCGCCTCCGGGAACCAGCCGGGGGGCTCCGGCCAACCCGGCTCGATCTGGCGCGCGGCCGCCAACGCCACGACGCCGTCGGCGGTGGCCCCGCGGACCCAGCTCTCGAGCGCGTACGCGCGGTGGATGCGCGCGGCCGTGCCCGGCGGGACCACCTCGGTCACACACGGCAACAGCAGGTGCAGCTCGTCGACCCCGCGGACGAACTCCAGGTCGTCCAGCGCCGCCCAGCTCGCCTCGATCCGTTCGAGCGCCGCGTCGATCCGCTCGGCGTCGACCCGGATCGAGCACGGCTCCGACGCGTGGGCGGCGAACCACCAGCCGAGCATTCCCGACGCTCCTACGAAGAAGTTCGTACGGCACATGCTACCCGCGCCCGACGAGCCCCGACAACCGAATCCGCGCGCGACAGCCCGTGACATGCCGCGCGGCGCTCTCCAAGTGATGTGGGGCCAGCAGCGCGGAGCGTAAACGTGATCCTGTGGTGGTGGTTGGCGTGTGGTCACGAGCCCGCGGCCGTGCCTCCGGGCGCCCCTGCGGCGACGGCGGTGCGGGTGGTGACGGTGGCGTCGGCCCCCACCACCGACCAGCTCACCCTGACCGGGGCGGTCGAGGCCGAAGACAGCGCCGAGGTGGTGACCGAGGCGGGCGGGCCG
>JBEBJW010001229.1:0-2772 GCA_040079715.1 Myxococcota bacterium
GACAATGAGAGCGCTCTCGGCACCCTGCGCGGGCAGGTCGAGGGCATCATGTACGAGAGCACGCAGATCAACGAGAAGTTGAAACCACGCCTCGCCGACGTCAAGTCCCAGATCGAGAAGCTGGGCGCGCCGCCCAAGCCGGAAGGGCCACCCGAGCCCCCGCAGGTCGCCAACGAGCGCGCGCGGCTGAATGCCCTGTCCGGCGCGGTCGATGGCGCGATCAAGTCCTCCGAGCTGACCTGGTTCCGCGCCCGTCAGCTCATCGAGCGCATTACCGACCTGCGCCACGAGCTGTTCGCGCAGAGCATCACGCAGAAGCGCCCGAGCCCCCTGACGCTGTCGCTGTGGCGCGATGTCTGGAACGACATGCCGTCCGTATACAACACCGTACGCTACATCAGTCAGAGCTGGATCGAGGAGGCCAAGCCCAAGAGCGCGACCGTGCTGGCGATTTTCATCGTCGCCGGCGTGCTGTACTTGGTCCTGCGGCAGACTTTCCGCATGACGACAGCCGTCCGCCAGCGCCACCGCGACGGCGGCGGTCCGGACCGGGCTCCGGCGGACCCCGAGGTGGACCGCGCCGAACGGGCGCCACGACAGGTCGACGTCGATCACCACCGGCACCGCGATCCCCGCGGCCCGACCGGCCTCGGCGAGCAGCGCGACCTGATCGACCGCGTCGACCACGCACCGCAGCCCGACCCCGCCGGCGACCAGCCCCGCCGCGCGCTCGGCGTCGACCGCCCGGCCGATCGGGTAGCCGAGGAGCTGATCGACGAACCCGGCCTCCGCGAGCAGCGCCGCCTCGCGGACCGCATACGGCATCACCCCGACGATCGCGCCGCGACCGCGGTCGACGATCCGCCGGAGCAGGCCCGTGTGCCGAACAGACTTGGTGGCGACGCGGATCGGCACGCGCCCGCCGACCACGGCCACGATCCGGTCGACGTTCCGGTCGAGCGCGTCCAGGTCGACGATCGCCGCGGGCAGCGTCCGGCCGGCGAGGAGGGCCGACCACGCGGCGGGCGAGCGGCTCACCGACGACGGCGGACGCGGGATCCGAGGCCGAACGCTGCGGCGCCCAGCCCGGCGACCCAGCCGGCGCCGCCACCGGACGCGCACCCGCCGCAGCCGGCGTCGGTGGCGGGCACCACCCCGGGCGCCTGGACCTCCGGGGCGTCGGTCGGGTCGATGCCGTCGGTGGTCGGGTCCGTCGGGTCGGTCGGCTCGGTCGGGGCGCCGCTGTCGGGCGGCTCGGGCGCCGCGCCGTCGCACGCGACCGACAGGGTGAACGGGCTGACCGTCCCCTCCCACCCGTCGACCACCACCACGTAGATCCGCCCGGCGGCCGCGTCGAACGTGACCGACTCGTCGTCGCCCTCCGGGTTCGACGACGCCGCCACGCAGCCCGAACCGTCGCAGGCCGTCACCCCGTCCACCACGTACAGGTCGAGGTCGCCGGTCAGCCCGGTGGCGGACAGCGTGACCGGCTCGTCGGCCGGGGTCGAGAACGTCCACGCGAGCTCCGGGCCCGAGTACACGAACTCGGTGCAGCCGTAGTCCCAGGTCGCGGTGGTCGAGCCGGCGTCGTCGTTCGCGCCGGTGTACGCGTCGCCGCACGCGAGGGTCGACACCGGGGCGCACTCGGGCGGCGGCCCGCAGTGGTTGTCCGGCAGGTCCTCGTACACGCCCTGGTCGACCCAGTACGCCGGCGGCGCGCTGCACGGGCCGTCGAACGGGTCCTCGGCGACGTTCGACGTGTTGCGGACCTCGAAGTGGACGTGCGGACCGGTCGAGAACCCGCTCGACCCCATCTCGCCGAGGGTCTGGCCGCAGGTGACCGCGTCGCCCGGCGCGACCGACACCGACCACTGCTTCAAGTGGCCGTAGATCGTCGACTTTCCGTCGGCGTGGGCGATCATCACGTAGTTGCCGAACCCGCCGCCCCCCGGACAGTCGGCGGTGGTGCACCGATCGAACTCGCCGTCGTTCGTCGCCGACACGACGCCGTCCGCGGCGGCCACGACGGTCCGCCCCTCGTCCATCCCGGCGAATCCCCCGCCGCCGAAGTCGCTTCCGCGGTGCCCCTCGTAGGTGGTGCCGCCGCAGTTCCAGTCGGTGACGCCGCCCTCGTCGAGGTACGCCGTGGGGTAGAACGAGCCGTAGTCCTCGTCGGTCGTCGGGAACACGTAGTCCTGCGCGACCGCGACCGACAGCCAGGCCCAGCCGATCACCGCCATCGCGCCACCTGGTGCCCGACCGGCGACTCCCACGCGAGGTAGTCCCCGTCGAACACGAAGCTCTCGGCGTCGATCGGCGGCGGGACGAACCCGGCCGGCGGCTGCCCGGGCCGGCGCTTCGCCGTCTCGACCCCGACGTTGGTGATCTGGACCGGCTCGGAGCCGAGCGCGACCTCCATCACCCACACCGACGAGATCCCGGTGATCCCGCTGACGAACGCGACCGTCTCGCCGTCGGCGCTGATCGCGACCCGGTCGGGGTTCGCCGGGCCGGTGATCCGGATGTCTTCGGTCCACCCGGCGTCGGCGAGGTCGCACACCACGAGCTCGGTGTACGGGCTGCCCTCCGACCGGCGCACGAACACCTTGCGGTCTCCGTCGCCGTCGAACCGCTCGGGGCCGATCACCCCGACCGTCGGCGCGTCGGACTCGGGCAACAGGTCCCCGACCGGGATCGACTGGGTGGTCGCGCCGCCCTCCGGGGTCTCCGACGCCGGGACCGAGCCGCCGCCCCCGCCGCGCGCCTCCGCGG
>JBEBJW010001230.1:0-2767 GCA_040079715.1 Myxococcota bacterium
CGGCGCCGTCGGGCCAGAGGCCACAAGCGCGCCACCAGTCCAGGGCGTTGACTCCGCCCAGGCCGTCGAGATGCCGAAACGAGGACGACGCGCCCACCAGCCACTCCTCCAGCTCCGGGGCCACGACAAGTGCGGCGGCCCGGTCCCCCCAGGTCCCAGCCAGCTGGCTTTCGACGTCGGACTCAACGATCTCCGCCGGACGGGGATCGTCGCATCCCTCGTGGTCCAACACCAGCAGGAATCGCTCCGCCGAGCCCACAAGGGTCCGAGAAAACGCCGGCCCAGACCGCCGCAGCCATCCGTCGGTGCGGGCGGGCACGTTGGTGACCTCGGCGTCCAACGCGCGGACCCCGAGGGCCGCGAGCCGAGGCGTCGCACCGAAGATCTCCTCCAGGACTGCGACCCATTGGCGGTCGGCGGCTACCACCAGCAGGTCGGGATGATCGGGCTCCGGAGGGGCCGGAGCGGGGGTGCGCACACGGCGCCCCATCACAGCACCCCGGCGGCGAAGTACAGGCCCGGATCGAAGGTCGGGTCACGCTTGGACAGCACCGGGTGGTCCTCACCGCGCACGACCCGGGTCTCGTCCTTCTTCCGCGAGAAGCACAGGAGCTCGTTCGGTTCGCAGATGCCCACCAGGACCGGTGAGTGGCTCGCCACCAGGATCTGGGCGGGCGAGTTGCGGAACGTCTCGACCACCACCTGCAACGCCTGGGGGTGGATGCCGTTCTCCGGCTCCTCGATGAGGAACATGGCGTCCGGCTCGGCGGCGTAGGGGATCAGCGTCAGCGCGAGCAGCCGCAGGGTGCCCTCGGAGAGACGCCAGGCCGGGAACCGGCTCCCCGAGCGATCTTCGACCTGGAGGTACTGGTGGCGATCCTCGGCGCGCTCCACCACCGTGACGCTTCGGACTTCGGGTAGGGCCTCGCGGATCTGAGCCAACCAGGCCGCGAACCGTCGTGGATCGCGCCGGAGCAACTCCGACACCACCAGCGCCAGGTTGGAGCCGTCGGAGACCAGGTAGCGGGGCAACAGCGGGGAAGCCGCGGTCCGCAGGGCGGCCGGGTCGAGCTGCAGCCGCCGCACCCCTGACCGCAGCGCGTCGCGAAATCGGTTGGCGACCGGCAACCGATCGCGGTCCTCCGGCAGGTTGGACAACGCCAGGCGCCCGGTGCCGATGTTGAACACGGTCTTCCAGCTACGGGAATCCGACTCCGCCCGGTAGTAGGCCGAGCCGGTCTGCGAGAGGCTCGCGATCAAGCGCCACCCACGAGGGCGCCGGGCGGTCCGGATCGTGGGCGGGGGCGGCCCGGCCGGACGGAGCAGGAGCTGCTCCCATCCCACGGCGACCCCCTCTGCCTCGTCCTTCCGGAACTCCACCTCGTATCGGACGATCTGCAGGCCCGGATCGACGGCCAAATCGTCCGGGATGGTGGCTTCCAGGGCGAAGCCGAAGCGGTCGGGGCGGCCGTGCCAGACTAGCTCCTCGAACCGGGTCGCGCGGAGGCGAACGGCCTCGACCACGCCGCGGTCCAGCACATCGGCCAGGAAACCCGGGACGTCGAGCAAGGTGGACTTTCCGGTGGCGTTGCGGCCGACGATGACCGCGAACCGCTCCAGGTCGACCGCGACCTCGCGCAGGAGCCCGAACCCCTCGACCCGGAGGTGGGTGAGCCGCAGACCCTCACGGGGCTGGCCATCGGGTTCCGCTGCCAGGAACAGCGACGTGGATTGCTCGTCCACCACCCGCCGCCAGTCCAGGAGCGTAGAGGCCCGCCGTCGAGCGGTGGAGTCGCTCAGGCCCATCGCGTGGAGTCGGGTGGTGAGGAGTTCGACGGACGGAGCGGGATCGGCGAACAGGTCGGGCGCGTAGCGGGCGTGGACCTGGCTGCCCTCGATCGCGGTGCGCCACACGGCGGCCTCGGCCGGGGTCCGGGCTCGGGTGGCCAGGAGCGTAGTTCCGAGCGGCGTGACCTGGATCCCGTGGGCCGTCGACCTCACCAGCCCCAGCGCGAGGGCGCCGTCGCGGGCGTAGGCGACGTGCCGTTCGGAGACCCCGAGCGCCCCCTCACTGGGGAGCTCGCCGGCCGCGACGATCTGGAGCCACTCTCGGATCCGAGCGAGCGTGGCCTGCGGCACGATCATCCTGTCCCCCCCTAGCATCGGAGGTAACGCCGGCGGTCCTGGTGGGGTGCGGGGACGACTCACGAGGGCACGGCGGTCATGTAGTCCACCCGACTTGCGTTCGGACGAGGCCGAGGGGATGGTGGTCGGAGGGTCCGATGGGTGGGACGCGGGAGAGCACGACGCTCCAAGGCGAGGTTCGTGGCGCGGGGCGCGACCAGGGCGCCGTGGACCTTTGGTTCCCGGACGAGGGCGTCGTGGCGTGCCGGGCCGGCCCCGAGCTTGCGGAGGTGCTGGGGGTGCACCGGTACAAGCGGGTCTCGGTGGCCGGGTGTGCGACGCGGGATGGGCAAGGCCGCCTGGTCGAATTCGCCATCGAGTCGCTTAGCCGGGCCTGCCGGTCCAGCCCGTCCGAGGCGCTCGCCGTGCTGCACGCGGCGGTCGAGAGCGCGCTCGACCCGCTGGACGCCGAGGCGTTGGTGGCGGAGCGCCACTGACTCGGATCGGTCACTTCGACCCCAGGGTCTCGAGACGGGTGAGCCAGGCGCCGAATCGCGGGCATCGTTGCCGGAGCATGGTGACGCCGACATCCTCGACCACGAGCGGGCCGTGGACCGTCTTCTGGTAGCTCCGGACGTGGGCT
>JBEBJW010001231.1:0-2764 GCA_040079715.1 Myxococcota bacterium
GAACACGTGGGTCAGCTCGCCCTCCGGGTACGACAGCCGCCACAGCTCCTGCATCCCGAAGTTGCTCACCCACAGGGCCTCGCCCTCGGGATCGGTGACGAGCGACACCGCGTTCGCGTGGTACGGCGGGAAGAACACGAACGGGCCCGGGTCGTCGATGTAGCCCGCGTCCACGAGGCCTTGGCTGGTCCAGCTCCACACCAGCCCGTCGACCGGGCTCCACCGCTCGATCCCGACCCCGATCCAGTCGTGGTTGCCGGCGTGATCGGTGGACCCCACCAGGTCGAGGTAGCTGCCGTCGGGCAGGGCCTCGCTGTGGTGGTTGAACCCGAGGCCGGTCTCGGGCTCGGTCCGCTCGACCAGGACCTTGCCGGACAGGTCGATCGTCTTGAACACGCCGCGGTTCGGCGCGAAGTCGCTGAACAGCCCCCAGCCGCCGCCGAAGTGGATCGTGTTCGGATCGATCAGCTGGGCGTCGATGTCGACCACCAGGTCGGTGCCGACCGGGTACATCCATCGGAGCTTGCCGTCCGGGTCGACGATCCCGAGCCACGCGTCGCTGCCGAGGCACCCGTCGACCTGCGAGTACAGCGTGTACACCCCGTCGAGCGTCGCGCCCGGGGTGGTGGTGGCGGTCAGGCGCGGCATCCCGGTCGGAGCGCCGCTGCGGAACGCCGCCTCCGCCGGCGGACCCCCGCAGGCCGCGTGGGCCTCGCAGGTGTAGTCCGTCTCGCCCAGCAGGCCGCGCAGCACGAGGTCGTGGGCCGTGGCTGCGCCGGACGACTCGAGCAGGTGGACCTCCGTCGGGTCGGCGTCGCTGGTGCAGGTGACCCACACGTCCGCCGCCCCGTCGAGCGTCACGGCGACGTGCTGCTCGAGCGGCTGGACCCCGGCCTCGATCGTGGCCCCGAGCACCGCCGGGCAGTCCTCGGTCGGGGGGATCGTCACGTCGTCGTCGTCGTCGTCGTCACCGACCGTGCCCGGGCCGTCGGTCGGGTCCGACGGCGTCCCGTCGTCGACCGCGTCGAGGGAGCCCGAGCCCGAGCACGCGAAGAGGGAGACCACCGGGAGGATGCGCATGCCCACGGTTACCCGTGACCCGCCCGCGGAGGTGTCAAGAACCCGTCACGCCGCCCCGGGCCGGGACCTCACCCAGGACCCGGGCGATCGTCCGCCCCCGTCGACCGATCCGGCTCATCTCGGCGAGCAGGATGCCCTGGAACGTCGCGTCGGCGGTCTCGAGGTCGTCGTTGACCACCACGTAGTCGTACTCGGGACACCCGCGGAGCTGCTCGGTCGCGAGGGCCATCCGGCGGGCGATCAGCTCGGCCCCCTCGGAGCCGCGGCCGGTGAGGCGCGCCTCGAGCACGGCGACGCTGGGCGGCAGGACGAACACGTGGACCGCCTCCGGCATCCGGGCGCGGACCTGGCGGGCCCCCTGGACGTCGATGTCGAGGACGATCGACCGGCCCGACGACAGCGCCCCCTCGGTCTCGGCCCGGAGCGTGCCGTACCGGCGGTCGTACACCGTGGCGTGCTCGAGGAACGCGTCGGCCTCGGCGAGGGTCGCGAACCGGTCCGGGGTGACGAAGTGGTAGTGCACGCCGTCGAGCTCACCGTGGCGCGGCGGGCGGGTGGTGGCGGACACCGAGAACGACAGGCCGGGGATCCGGTTCATCGCCTGGCGGACCAGGGTCGACTTGCCGACGCCGGACGGCCCGGACACCACGAACAACACCCCGGGCTCGGGGAGCTCCCACCCAGCGAGCACGCCTACTCCACGTTCGCGGACTGCTCGCGCATCCGCTCGAGCGCCGTCTTCAGCTCGACCACCCGCTGCGAGATCGGGTGCTCGGCGGCCTTGCTCCCGATCGTGTTGACCTCGCGGTTCATCTCCTGCAGCAGGAAGTCGAGGCGGCGGCCGACCGGCTCGTCGGCGGCGAGCGCGTCGGCGAACTGGTCGCAGTGGGACCGCATCCGGGCGAGCTCCTCGCTCACGTCGGCCTTGTCGGCGAGCAGAGCGACCTCCTGCGCGATCCGGTACGGCTCGGCGCGGTCGCCGATCATCCGCTTGATCCGGGCCTCGAGCCGCTGGCGGACGCGGTCGTTGATCCCGGCGGCGTGGGTCTCGATCTCGGCGAGCAGGGTGCGCGTCTCGGTGACGAACCCGCCGAGCTCGACCCCGAGCGCGATCCCCTCCTGCCGGCGCATCGTGCGGAGGTCCTCGATCGCGGCGACGAGGGCGGCCTCGACCACGTCCCACTCGGTCATCACGTCGACGTCGGCCTCGGTGATCGTGAGGACCCCCGGCTGCTGGAGGATGAACGCGAACGGGACCTCGCGGGCGACGAACCCGACCATCTCGGCGGTGAGCTCGTTGATCACCCGGGCGTACTCGTTGGCGAGGCCGCTGTTCGCGACGACCCGGGTGGACGGGGCGGTGGCGGTCCGCCGGACGTACGCGTCGATCCGACCGCGCTGGAACGGGTCCTTCAGCAGGTTGTTGATCCGCGGCTCGAGCGCCACGTACTCGCGGGGACACCGCAGCTGGAGGTCGCGAAACCGGTTGTTGACGCTCTTCAGCTCGACGACGACGGTGACGCCCCCGTTCGACGCCTCGCCGCGCCCGTAGCCCGTCATGGAGTGAAGCACCGGCCTCTCCCGCCCCGGAGTCCGGGGCTCGCTGCATAACCCGAGGGAGACAGGGCGCGACCGCCCGTGGGTCGTGCTGGAGCGCCGGCGATTTCCCTCCCTGGGGAGGGCC
>JBEBJW010001232.1:0-2763 GCA_040079715.1 Myxococcota bacterium
GCCCGAGGCCGCCCCGGTCGCCGCGGACGGACCGCCGCCGTCGGGGGAGTGACCGAGCGCCCGACCCCCGGAACCGGATAGCGTACGACCGGAGGTTCGATGCGGCGGTTCGTGGTGGTGGCGGCGCTGGTGCTGCTCGCGGGGCCCGCCCTCGCGAAGCCGCGCGGAAAGAAGGCCCCGGCGGAGGCGCCGACGGTCACCGCCCCGGCGGCGCCGGTGGCGGAGCCGACGGCGGACGCAACGGCGGAGCCGGCGCTCCCGACGGACCCGTTGGCGCTGGCGAGCGAGCTCGGGCTGTCGATGACGGGCCGCACGCAGTTGATCGACGCCGGCGCGGGATCGCGCGCGGTCCTCGGGTACCACCCGCGCCCGGGGGCGGTCGCCACCTACCAGACGGTGGCCCGGTCGAAGCTCGATCTCGCGATGTCGATGGCGGGCCAGCCGTTCCCGGTCCCGAGCGACGCAGCCGGCGTGCCGACCGTCACCACGGTGCACCGGCACACGGTGGCCGAGCCGCGCCCGAACGGGTTCTCGGTCGTGCGGATCGAGCAGACCGACGCCAGCGTCGAAGGCGGAGACGCGGCCACCCTCGCGGAGCTCCAGCGGTTGAACGGGCTCGCGCTCGATCTGCTGGTGGACCCGAGCGGGAAGCCCGTGCAGGTCGACGTGAGCGGCGCCGATCCCGCGGCGGTCGACCTGCTCCAGCAGATCGGTGACCGGCTGGTCGGGGCGATGTCGCTGTTCCCGGCGGAGCCGGTCGGGGTCGGCGCGCGGTGGCGGATCGACGCCCAGATCGAGATGGCCGGGATGAAGCTCGACCTGGTCGAACTCGTCACCGCCCGGTCGATCACGGCCACCACGGTCGACCTCGATCTGGCGCTGACGATGGAGCTCGTGGACGGGGCCGTGGTGTTCCCGGGGATGCCGCCCGGGATGACCCCGCAGGTCACGAAGTTCTCCGGCACGGGCGGCGGCGCGTCGCACGTGAACCTCGACACGCTGGTCGCGACGGGCACCACCGCGATCGACCTCGCGATGGGGATGAAGATCGACGGGCCGCTGCCGATGGACATGTCGTTCGCGGTCCACCAGGTGACCGACATCACCCCGGTGGACTGACCGTCCCCTGCCCGATCACGGGCACGGCAGGACGAACGCCGTCAGATCCCAGGTCTTGATCAGCGTCGAGAACCCGGCGATCGACGGGTCGCCGCACACGAGGTCCGCGAGCTGCTGCGCCTGATCCGGCCGGTTCACGTACTCGACGTGGAACACCGCCTTGTTCGCGTCGAGGAACGCCTGGTTCCGGTCGCACTCGTCGTAGTGCAGGCACTCCTCGTTCAGCACCCAGTCGAACGACGGCTCGAGCTCGTTCGCGAGCCCGACGGTGCCCTTCAGCCCGACGCTGAGCGCGCGGGCGTGGGCCTCGTCGGCGATGAACCGATCGAAGTCGAGCTGATCGTCGCGGGTCAGATCGAACCCGGTGCGGTTCGCGTAGCCGTCGACGTTGTCCGGCTCGACCGCGTCGCAGTCCTTCGACACCGCGAGGTCGAGCCGCGACGACACGATCGTCCGCACCGCGTCGCTCCGGATGTCCACCCACCACTCGCCCGGCCAGTCGTCGAGCGGGTCGCCGATCACCTCGGGCGGGAACTGGTCCGCGTCCGGCCGGTAGTCCTCGTACGAGCCCGCGGAGAAGTAGCAGATCACGATCCGACCGTCGGCGTGGAGCTGGTCGATCGTGTCCTGCGGCGTCTCGAACAGGTCGATGTCGTACACCGCGACGTCGAGCGACATGTCCACCGGCTGCGACAGCTGCCACTGCCAGGTGGTGCCGGGCGGCGGAGACCACGGCGCGGTCGGCGTGGTGCCGGTGTCGGTGTCGGCGTCGGTGTCGCTGTCCGCGTCGGCGTCGGCGTCGCTGTCCGCGTCGGCGTCGCTGTCCGCGTCGGTGTCGGCGTCGGCGTCGGCGGTCACGGTGTCCGCGTCGGCGTCGGCGGTCGGGTCGGTCCGGCAAGCCACCAGCAGGGTCCACAGCATGGCGAACGGTACCCCGCCGGTCGGCGGATCGCCCGGGCGACCGGAGCCCCGCCTCGACCGCGCGATCACGTCCGGGCGGCGGCGGACGGGAGGTCCGGTGATCGATCCGCGTCGAACGTCGACCACCGACGACCGACCGCCGACTGCCACACCGTTTTCATACGCGTTTCATCTCGCGTCCACATCCGGCGGCCCCGCTCGCGGTATCACTCGAACGAACGGAGGCGTCGGTGGGGAGCGAGCTGCTGTGCATGGCGATCTCGGTCCTGTTCGTCGTCCTGGTGGGCGGGGGCCTGGTGGCCGTCGCGGTCTGGTCGCAGACCAACGCGCGGATCACCGCGCTCGAGCGACAGGTGCGCGCCCTGTCCACCGCCCTGTCCACCGCCCTGTCCACCGCCCGGGCCGTCGCGCCACTCCCGGCGACCGACGCGCCGGCGACAACGTCCGCACCTCCGTCGCTGCCCACGATCACGACCACGACCACGACCACCACCACGACCACGACCACGTCGCCGTCCGGGACCCCGGCCGCGCCGCCGTCCGGAGCCCCAGCCGCGTCGCCGACCGGGGCTCCGGCCAGGTCGCCGACCGCGCCGACGTCGTCGCCGGCTCGCCCGACGCCGGTCGGTCGCCCGTGGACCCCGCCGTCGCCGGAGCGGATCGCCCAGTACGTCGCCGGCGGGCTCGGCGGGATCGCGCTGGTGCTCGCCGGGCTGCTCGGGC
>JBEBJW010001233.1:0-2757 GCA_040079715.1 Myxococcota bacterium
CCAGCCGGTCGGCCCCGACCGCCGCCGTGATCTCGGCGATCTCCCGGCCCCGCCCGACGAGCGGCGTGCGCTCCGGCGGGATCCCGACCCGCTTCCGGGCCCGCGGCCGGTCGGTGACGGCGGGCTGGAACCGGTACCCCTCGCCGTACACCGAGATCACGTGGACCGGCTGGTCCGGATCGAGCTCGATCTTCGCCCGGAGCCGGGACACCGCGGTGTCGACCGCCCGGGTGGCGAGGTTCGGCAGGTACCCGAACACGTCGGTGAGGATCTCCTCGCGGGGGACGGTCTCGCCCGGGCGGCGGGCGAGGTACGCGAGCAGCTCGGCTTCGCGCAGGGTCAGCCGGTCGGATCGGCCCGCCTGGGGCCCCTCTCCGCGATCGTGGAACCGGACCGCGCGGGTCAGCAGGTCGACCGTGCCCCCGGTGAGGGCGAGCGTCCGCCCGTCGGTCCGCGCAGGCGCCAGCGCGTGGGGCCCGCCCGCGATGTGCTCGGCCGCCCGATTCGACACGACCTGCGCGAGGGTGGACAACCCGCACCTCCCCGTCCGGCTCAGCTATCCCGGACCGTCGGGGCGCGGCGGGCGATCTCAGCCGTCCGTCCCGTACAACGCGTCGAGACCGGCCGCCGCGGCCGCCCGCCGGACCCCGCCCTTCGGCTTCGCGATCTTCACCGGGCGCTCCGGGCGCGCCGCTTCGAAGTCCCCGCCTGCCGGGGTGGCCGCCGCCGACCGCGCAGCACCCCCGGCGAGCCGGAACCGGCCGACCGCCTCGGTCATGTCGCGGGCCCGCTCGGCGAGCTCGGTCGAGCTGCTGGCGGACTCCTCGGCGCTCGCCGCGGCGCGCTGGACCACCTGGTCCATCGACGTCACCGCCCGGCTGACCTCCTCGACCGCCCGGGCCTGCGCGCTGCTGGCGGTGGAGATCTCGCCCACGATCCGGGTCACCTCGTCGACCGCGCCGACGATCTCGTCGAGCTGGACCTTGACCCGCCCGGACAGCTCCTCGCCGCCGGTCGCGAGGGTCACGCTGTGGTGGATCAGCTCCTCGGTGCGCTGGGCGGCCTCCTTGCTCCGGAGCGCGAGGTTCCGGACCTCCTCGGCCACCACCGCGAACCCGCGCCCCGCGTCGCCGGCCCGCGCGGCCTCGACCGCGGCGTTCAGCGCCAGGAGGTTCGTCTGGAACGCGATCTGGTTGATGTTCTTGATGATCTCGGCGGTGTTCGCGGCGGACGCCCGGATCTGGGTCATCGACGCCACCATCTCGGTCATCGCGGTGTCGCCGCGGCGGGCGGCCCCGAGCGCCGCGTTGGTCAGGTCCTTCGCCCGGGTCGTGTGGTGGGCGTTCATCCGGGTCATCCCGGAGATCTGTTCCATCGACGCCGCGGTCTGCTGGAGCGAGGCCGCCTGGTCGGTCGCGCCGCGGGCGATCGCGGTGCTGACCTGCCGGATCCCGTCGGCCTCGGCGGCGACGGCCTTGCTGGCGTCGGCCACCTGGCGGAGCGGTGACGACACGGCGTCGATCAGCGCGTTCATCCCCTCGGTGATCGTCCCGAACTGGCCGCGGTACTGGCCGCGCTCGATCCGGCCGGTGAGGTCTCCCCGCCCGGCGGCGTCCACCAGGTGCTGCACGTCGCCGAACAGCCGGGCCAGCGTGTCGCGCATCGTGGCGAACGCGCGGGACACCTGGCCGATCTCGTCGTCCGCCGCGTCCGGCAGCGACACCGACAGATCGCCCGCCGACAGCGCGTCCGCCGCCGCCGCGAGCCCGGACAGCGGCCCGAGCACCCGCCGCATCAGCCAGGCGGTCCCGCCCCCGACCGCGACCAGGCTCGCGATCGCGACCACGATCAGCGCGAGCCGCGCGCTCCCCTCGGTCTCGGAGGTCTCGGCGAGGGTCGCCTCGAGCTCCCGGTTCGACAGCGTCACCACCTCGTCGATCGCCTTGCGGTGCGCGGCGTACGCCTCGTTCATCGGCCCGGCGAGGGCAGTCCGCGCCGCCTCGGTGTCGCCGGCCCGCAGCGCCGGCACCAGCGTCCGATCGAACGCGTCGAGCCACTGGACCCCCGGCGCGTAGCTCGCGTCGACCAGCGTGGTCCGGAGCGGTCCCTGGTCCAGCCGGTCGACCCAGAACGCGTGGCGGCCCTCGTAGTCGGCCCGGAGCTGCCCGACCCGCGCGATCAGCGCGTCCCGCTCGCGAAGGTCCGTCGTCTCGACCGCCTGGTGCGCGACCAGGTTCGCCTCGACCAGGTACTCGGGCGGCGGCAGGACGTCCGCGATCAGGTCCTTCGCGTCGACGATCCGGTCGAACGGCTCCCCGCCGATCCGGACGGTCGACACGTAGCTGTACGCCGCGACCCCGAGGGCGAGCTGCCCGAGCAGGTACGCGCCGAGGACGCCGGCGAACACGTTGCGGACCGAACCGATCGACGAGGTGGACATGGCGGGGTCGCTCCGATCGTCCGGTCGGAGGCCGCGGGCCGCGCTTGAGGGTCGGACGGGGTACACTCCCGCCGATGGTGGGCTCGCAGGTCGTCGCCGCGTGGATCCGCGACGGCGCGCTGCTCGCGGTCCGGGGACCGTCGGGGTGGCGGCTGCCGATCGGACCGCTCGACGGCGAGCTGGCGCCGTCGGTCCGCGACGCCGTGCGGGAGGCGGTCCGGGTCGCGGTCGAGGTCGGGGCGGTCCGCGGGCGGGTCGACGGGGTCGCGGTGGTGGCGGTCGACAGCGACCTCGAGCCGGTCGGCGACGTCCGGTGG
>JBEBJW010001234.1:0-2756 GCA_040079715.1 Myxococcota bacterium
CCACCGACCACGACCCGGCGCACCATCGGTCGAGGGTAACGCGCCCGACACGCGGGTCGGTCGATCCTCCGATACCGGAGGACGGGAGGTCCGATGCGCGGGTGGCTGGCGGTGATCCTCGTGTCGGGGTGTGGCGGACACCCGGGCGGGCTGGTGGTGACGTGGTCGTTCGCCGGGATCGAGGAGGGCTACGACCACCCGAACCGGGTGGACGTGTACGTCGACGGCCAGCCGCTCGCCCAGTCGACGGTGACCCCGCAGTCCGAGCGGAACGCAGTGTCGGTCGTGGTCCCGGACGGCGCGCACACGGTGCGGGTGGTGAACTCGGCGCTGTACGACGGCGTGTGGGAGGAGCACACGGTCGCGAACGACTACAGCATCGACTGCGTGTGGGAGGGCACGGTGTCGCCGCGCGACAAGAAGCTCGACCTGGTGTTCGACCTCGACCAGGGCACCCGCGTCCGTTGAATTCAATTGCAGGCGGGGTAGCCCGGGTCGCAGCCGACGACCGCGATCTTCACCGGCGCGGTGCCGTCGTCGGTCATCCCGAGCGCCCGCGCGGCGGCCTCGGACAGGTCGATCACCCGCCCGCCGCTGTACGGACCGCGGTCGTTGACCACCACCCGGACCTTGGCGCCGGTGTCGGTCCGCGTGACCAGCACGATCGTGCCGAACGGCAGGGTGCGGTGGGCGGCGGTCATCCCGTCGGCGTCGAACGGGACCCCGGGCGCGTCGAGGTCGATCGACACCGGCGCGTGGTCCGACGGCGTCGGCTTGCCCTTCCGCGCCTCCCGGTCGATCTCGGCCCCGACCACCCGGTCCGCCACCGCCCGTGACGCGAGCATCAGATCGATCCGCATCCCGTAGTTCTTGTGGAACATCCCGGCCCGGTAGTCCCACCAGCTGTACCGCTCGGGCTCGGGGTGGACGGCGCGGTACACGTCGACGAGCCCCCACCCGGTGAGCCGCCCGAGCCGCTCGCGCTCGGGGGCGGACACGTGGGTGCCCCCGTGGCACGCAGCGGCGTCCCACACGTCGAGGTCGGTCGGCGCGACGTTGAAGTCGCCGCCCACCACCCACGGCGCCGCCGGATCGCCGACCTCGACCAGCCACCGGTGGAGCCGCTCGAACCATCCGAGCTTCGCGTCGTAGAACGGCGTGCCGAGCGCGCGGCCGTTCGGGGCGTACACCGCGACCACCCGGACGCCGCCGCAGGTCGCGGCGATCATCCGCGCCTCGGCGCCCGCCCCGTCCGCCCCGGCCACCGGACCGCCCGGAGGGACCGGCTCGCCGAAGTTCGTGACCACGTCGGTCAGGCCGACCCGGCTCGCGATCGCGACGCCGTTCCACCGCCCCTCTCCGTGGTGCGCGAGGGTGTACCCCCACTCGGCGAACCGGTCGTGCGGAGCGGCGGCGTCGGCGAGCTTGGTCTCCTGGAGCAGCAGCACGTCCGGCTGCGCGCGTTCGAGCCACCACCCGACCTTGTCGATCCGGGCGGGCAGGGAGTTCACGTTCCAGGTCGCGATCCGCATCCGCCGCACCTAACGCCGTCACCGCGCGGCGTCGGCGGCCTCCCACCACCGGGTGCACAGCGTCGACTGGTACAGCGCCAGCGGCCCCGCGCCGTCCCAGTTCGCGCCCCAATACACGTGCTGGGCGTCGAAGTCGAGCGACGCGAACCCCTCGGACCAGTAGTCCTGGTGGCGGTTCAGGCTCGACCCGAACCGCACGACCCGCGGCCCGTCGGCCTCGGGGACCAGCTCGATCGCCAGGAGCTGGTCCGCCGCCCACCCCGTGCCGTCGTAGGTCGACACGAAGATCCACCCGGCGGCGTCGGCGTCGTAGGTCCGGCCGAAGTGGGTCCCGACGTCCCACCCGAGATCGCCGGCGTACGCCGTCCCGAACCGATGGTTCCACCCGTCGGGGTCGTTCACGTCGACCGCCATCAGGTAGTCGCAGGTCCGGGTGACCTCCTCGTTGTTCCGACCGCACGCGTCGAACGACACGTACAGCTCCTCGCCCGCGCGCCCCCAGCCCCAGCCGGAGTGGGTGCAGTCGGTGCCGAGGCGCACCGGGTTCGTGAAGTCGAGGTCGTACGCGTACGGGCCGTCGAACGGGGGCGCCGCGTCGGCCGCGAGCTTGCACGAGCCGACCACCACCTTCGACCCGGACGGCGACACGTCGACGAAGTTCGGCGTCTCGAGCCGGCCGATCGCGTCGCGCATCCGCCCGACGATCGTGTCCGACGGTAGATCGTAGGTCACGATGTCGAGCAGCCCGACGCACTGGCCGCCACCGTCGACCCGGTCGCACACCTGGAACGCCCAGGTCCGGCCGTCGCGGGACGGCGCCCCCTCGACCCCGTTCAACGCGGCCCCGGCGTCCGGGTACTCGACCGAGAAGTCGTGGACCAGCAGATCGTCGCCGGTCAGGACGTCGATCCGCCGGAGCGCTGCGCCGTCGCGGTAGTACAGGTGGCCGTCGGTCCCGGCGTCGCCGGACGGGTCCCACTGGAGCTCGTTCGGCTCGCCGATCGGCAGGTGGCGCACGACCGTCCGGTCCGCGAGGCGGTACACCGACGACGCGCCGTCGACCCCGAACGCGAGCGCGTACGCGCCGGACGCGCTCGCCGGGCTCCACCGGCTGTAGCCGTTGGTGAAGTCGGTCCCGGTGGTCAGCGGATCGGACGGGTCCGAGATCCGCACCACGGTGACGTCGGTGTCGGCGAGGACGAACGGGACGCCGGCGTCCGGGAC
>JBEBJW010001235.1:0-2749 GCA_040079715.1 Myxococcota bacterium
ACCACACCCTGTGGCCCCACCTCCCGGTCGTGTGGCTCGGCGCGGTCGGGGCCTCGGCCGTCGGGTTCGCCGTCACCCGCAGCCGGCCTGCGGCGCTCGCCCTGGCGTTCACCGCCAACGGGCTCGTCCACCTGGTGCTCGACTCGCTCGTCGGGGACATCTGGTGGCTCGCGCCGTGGGTCGACCGGCCGTTCGCCCTGTTCGTCGTCCAGCGGACCGTCGAGCCGTGGTGGCTGAACTTCGTGCTGCACTGGACCTTCGCGGTCGAGCTCGGCCTGTGGGTCGCGGCGATCGCCGTCTGGCGACGGGGGCGGCGCTGAGGCCGCTCGCGCGGCAGGCCGGGCGAGCGACCCGTGGATCCGCAAGTCCCCCGGCGGCGGCGAGCGCCGGGTGGCGTCCCGTCCCCCAGGCGGCAGGGGTTCGGGGTGCCGGAGGACAGCCGGCGGGTGATGCTCGGCGGATGTCGTTCCTCACCGAGATCGCCGTCGCCGCCCGGGAGCTGTGGACCTGGGTCCGCGCCCACGCCTGGGTCCTGTTCCTGTGCACCGTCGCCGCGTACGCGCACCAGCACTACTCCGAGCACGGGCCGCCCGCGCACCTGCTGATCCTGCCCGGCCTCGCCGTGTCGATGTTCTTCGCGTTCCCGCTGTGGGCCGCGATCGTCCACGACGTGTCCGCCACCACGGACCCGCCGCTGCCGACCCGCCGGCACGACCCGCTGGCCCTCGGACTCGCGTCGCTCGGGGCCGCGGTGGCGCTCGCCCCGGCCCTCGTGTGGGGGTACGCCCCCGCCGCCACCAAGACCGCGCTGAAGGACGACCCGCGGATGCTGGTCGTCGGGGCCGGGCTCGGGGCGGCGCTCGTGCTGGCGGCGGCGCTCCGCGGGAAGGTCGACCTCGGCCGGTGGGGGCTCGGGTTCGGCGACGTCCGGTGGTGGTCGCGGCCGGTCGGGTTCCTGCTCGTGCTGGTGTTCGTCGGGATCCCGCTCGTCGCGTGGATGTTCCCCGAGTTCGTCGCGTTCTATCCGCGGTACAAGCCCGCCCGCACCGCGCTGCTCCCGCTGATCGAGTACGAGCTCGCGATGGGCGTGTACATGTTCTGCTGGGAGTTCCTGTTCCGCGGGTACATGCTGTTCGGCCTCGCCCGGGTCGTCGGGCCGTTCGCGGCGATCGTGATCCAGTGCTGGCCGTTCTTCCTGCTCCACGCCGACAAGCCGGAGCCCGAGCTCGCGTCGAGCTGGTTCGGCGGGCTGCTGGTCGGGTGGCTGTGCTGGCGCGCGCGGTCGATGTGGCCGAGCTTCCTGCTGCACTGGGTGATGTACGCGACGATGGAGGTCACGGCGTTCGCGTTGCGGAACCTGTGAGCCTCACCGCGGTCGGCCGGTTATCCACGCTGACCGTGGAGGGACGTCGATGTGGTCGCTGATGTTCGCGCTGATGGCGCCCGGGTGCTCGTCGTCGGAGCCCGCGACCCCGCCGGCCGCGGCCAAGGGGCCGAAGGCCGGCAAGGCGGCCAAGTCGAAGAAGGCGAAGGGCAAGGCGCCCGGCGCGGCCGCGCCCCCGATCGGCGTCGCCGGCCCGGTGACCGGCGAGCTCAAGCTGACCGTGACCGACGCCGCCACGCCGCCCGCGACCGACGCTCCGCCCGCGACCGACGCACCGCCCGCGACCGACGCTCCGGCCGACGGCGCGCCGGGTGAGGCCGACGGTGAGCCCGGCGCCGCGCCTGCGCCCGCACCGGCACCGACTCCCGCGCCGGCACCGGGGGCCGCACCGGCCGCCCCGGTCAAGCGGACCCAGGCCGATCTGACGCTGACGTTCTCCGACGGGCAGGTCGTGCCCGTCACCCTCGGCAAGGTCGCCGGGAGCTGCTCGGACGTCCCGGTCGTCGGCACGATCGGGCCGGCCGAGAACCCGCAGACGCCGCTGTGGACCGTCCAGTGCGTCGACGCGGGCGGGGTCGCCGGCGCAGCGCCGAGCGAGCTCCAGATCCTCCAGATCGGCGACCTGCTCACCGTGCTCCGGGCGGTCCCCGCGGCCGACGGCACCAAGCAGTACAAGCCGGTCAAGAAGGTCAAGCTCGCGACGGGGGCCGCGCTCCAGCGCAAGTCGGGCTGACCGTGGTGGTCGCGCTGCTCGCGGCCGCGGTCGCCCTCGCCGCGCCGGACGCGGCGGCGCTGACGGCGTCGTGGGAGGGGTGGCGGACGACGCTCGACGCGTCGGCCCGGTACCCGTTCCGGTTCACCGCGGACGAGTGGGCGCGGGTCGCGCGCGGCGACGTGATGAAGCGCCGGGAGCGGCTCGACGGGACCGACCGGGTCCTCGGGGTGGTGTGGGTCGACGCGCCGCCGGACCGGACGTGGATCGCGATCCACGATCCCCACGGCCAGTACGTCGACGACGTGGTCCACGAGGAGCTGCCCGGCTCGACCGAGTCCGACCGGATCCTGTACCAGCGGATCGACCTGCCGTGGCCGCTGACCCCGCGGCAGTGGGTGATCCGGGTCCGGAACAACCTCGGGTTGATCGCCGCGACCCGCGGGGCGGTGTGGGAGCGGACCTGGGAGCTGTCCGACCAGCGCGGGGCCGCCGCCGAGCTGCCCCACGCGGTGTGGCTGCCGGTGAACGAGGGCGGGTGGTTCCTGGTCGACGCGGCGGGCGGGACCCTGCTCGGGTACCACGTGCGGACCGCGGTCGGCGGGATCGTGCCGGACGAGGCGGCGCTCCGGTGGTCGTTCGCGGCGATGGAC
>JBEBJW010001236.1:0-2748 GCA_040079715.1 Myxococcota bacterium
GGCGTGGGGCGGGCCGACGCCTCGGGGAACAGCCCGCGGACGTAGCTCGCGAGGGTGGCGTGGGTGAAGATGAACCCGGCGTCGTGGAAGAACTTGTCGAGCGCTTCCTTGAACGCGGTCGCCGACGGGTACCGGTCCTCGCGGTTGACCTGGAGCGCCCGGTCGACGATCGTCTCGAGCGTGAACGGCACCTCGGCGTTCCGCTGGGACACCGGCACGTATCGCCCGGTGCGCACCCGCTCGATCGTGCCGATCTCGTTGTCGGTCCGGAACGGGTGGTGGCCGGTCAGCATCTCGTACAGCACGACGCCGACCGAGAACAGGTCCGACCGCTGGTCGAGGTCCTTCGCGCCGGCGGCCTGCTCGGGGCTCATGTAGTCGAACCGGCCCTTCACGATCCCGGTCACCGTCTCCATCGCCTTGAGCGACGCCCGCGCGATCCCGAAGTCGGTGAGCTTGACCTCGCCCTGGAACGACAGGAGCACGTTCGGCGGGCTCACGTCGCGGTGGATGATGTTCAGCGCGACCGGCCGGCCGCCGCGCATCACCTGGCGCTGGTGGGCGTACTCGAGGCCCTTCAGCAGCTCGATCGCGATGAACACCGTGTGCGGCACCGGCAGGCACAGGCCCTTCTTCTTGGCCCGCCGGAGGACCGCGCCGAGATCGCGGCCGTGGACGTACTCCATCGCGATGTACCAGATGCCGTCGACCTGGCCGAGGTCGAGGATCTGCACGATGTTCGCGTGCGACAGCAGCCCCGCGACCTTCGCCTCGTCGACGAGCATCGCGATGTATTCGGCGTTCTGCGACAGGTTCGGCAGGATCCGCTTGATCGCGAACGTGCGCTGGAAGCCGCCGATCCCCTCGAGCCGCGCCTTGTAGATCTCGGCCATCCCGCCGGTCGCGATGCGCTCGAGGATCTGGTACTTGCCGAAGGTCTGGATCGCGGGGTTGGCCACGTTCACCACGGTCGCGCGGGGGGCTGGTTCCGGGCTCGCCCTCGCGGGGGAGAGAGACGGGCTCGGTACGGGGTCGGCACGGTCGGAGAGTCGCGTCGGGTGGGTCCCCGTGGACACACTGGCCGCATTCTATCAGACCCGCGTACAATCCCGTCCAGGGAGATGGACATCGCCCCCGAACTCGTCGTCCTGTTCGTCGGACTCGCGGTCGCTGCCGCGTCGGACCTGTATTCCGGCACGATCCCGAACGCCCTCACCTTCCCGATGATGATCCTCGGGGTCGCGATCGGCGCGAGCCGGGGCGATCCGTGGACCCCGCTGGTCGGGTGCGCCGCGGCGTTCGCGATCCACTTCCCGCTGTTCGCGGCGGGGGTGGTGCGCGGGGGCGACGCGAAGTTGCTGATGGGGCTCGGCGCGTGCATGGGCTGGCGCTCGGTACTCGAGGCGACCGCGTGGTTCGCGATCGCGTACGTCCCGGTCGCGCTGGTGGTGCTGATCGCCCGTGGACGCCTCGGCAACCTCGTCGCGACGGCGCGGTACGTCGCGGCGAAGAGCCAGGGGCAGGACCCCGGACCCGCCCCCGAGCCCACCGTGCTGCGCACCGCGCCGGTGATCGCGGTCGCCGGCCTCGCGACCTGGGCCACCGACTGGCTCGCGTGGCCGCGCTGAGCGAAGATGGCGGCCGGAGGGCGGGTGGTCCGAGTCGGCGGGTGGTTCCTGGTGGTGGCCGTCAGCAGCGGCTGCGCGTACGTCAGCCGGGAGGAGTACCTCGCGCTGTGGGACGCCGACGGCGACGAGTGGCCGCTCGACCTCGACTGCGCCCCGGACGACCCGGCGATCCACCCGTACGCGCTCGACAAGCGCGGCGACGGGTGCGACACCGACTGCGGGACCGAGCCGGACGCCGACGGCGACGACTGGCCGGACGCGGCCGACTGCGACCCGGCCGACCCGAGCGCGTTCCCGTGCTCCCCGTTCGAGTCGCTCGGCGACGCCGGCGCCGACCTCGACTGCGACGGGCTCGACGGCGCGCGGACCGACACCTGCCCCGGGCTCGACCCGGACTTCCCGGCGGACCAACCCGCCCCGCCGTGTACCCCGCCGGAGGACCGATGATCGCGCTGCTCGCGGTGTCCGGGGCGCTCGCCCAGCAGACCTGCGTCGACCCGCTGAGCCGAATCCAGCTCGGGGCGGCCCTCGGTCGGATCGGCGACGAGCTCGCCGTGTCCGAGCTGGTCGAGGCGCGCGAGCAGCTCGACCTGCTGTACGAGAAGCTGCCGTGCCTCGACGAGGTGATCGACCCGAAGCTGTTCGCGCTGTTCGCCCGGTACGACGCGCTGGTGTTCTTCTTCGGCCAGGAAGACGACGAGGCGCTCCGGTGGGGCCTCGCCGCCCGGTTCGCCGCGCCGGATCTGCCGTGGGACGCGGCGCTGTTCCCGCCCGACAACCGGGTCCGCCGGATGGTCGAGCAGGCGCCCCAGTCCGCCCCGATGCCGCTCGAGGGCAAGGTGTTCGACGTGCCGCACGGCGGCGGCGCGTTCGTCAACGGCCTGTTCGCCCCGGAGGCCGAGGGCCACCCGGACATCCCGGTCCTGATCCAACGGTTCGACCGGAACGGCCAGCGGATCGACGCGAGCTGGCAAGACGGCGCCCACCTGCCGACCGCGCTGTTGGTGTCGCGCTCGGAGCCGACCCCGATCCCGACCTGGTGGTCCGGTCCGGGGGCGACGGGGACCACCTCCGGTCGGGCGCCGCTCACCGCGGGCACCGCCCCCGCCCCGCGCCCGCC
>JBEBJW010001237.1:0-2744 GCA_040079715.1 Myxococcota bacterium
GGGGGCGTGTTCCTGTCGTCGTCGGACGCCTGGCAGCTCGTGCGGTGGCTCGAGGCCGGGGTCGAGGTCGGCGCGATCCTCGGGGCGCTCGAGCGGGCGGCCGAGGCGCGGCGGAAGGCCCGGTCGCGGACCCCGCTGTCGCTGGTCGCGGCGAACCGGCACCTCGGGCGCCCCGGTCGGGTCGGGCTCGACGCGACGGGCGTTCCGGGAGAGCCGCCGCTCGCGCCGATCGTCCGCGCGCTGGCGGTGACCCCGGCGACCCCGGCCCGCCAGGACCTCGACCGGGCGCTGCTGGCGGTCGATGACTGGGGCGAGGGCGGGGTCCGACAGGCGCTCGCCGCGGTGCGCGCGTTCCTCGATCGGGTGTGGGACGGGCTCGGCGCCGAGGGGCGGGCCCAGCTCCGGGCGGAGGCGCTGGTCGAGCTCGGCGACCTCGCGTCGCTGGTCGACGAGGGCACGCTGCCGGCGCTGATCGACGAGACCGCGCGGGACCGGGTCCGGCAGCGGTACCCGTCGTTGACCGCCGCGACCCTCGCCCATCTGCTGACCGCCTCGTCGGCGGCTGGTTAGGGTCCGGGGATGACCACCCCGAGCCGTCCGCCGACCGAGCTGCGGCACCCCGCCGCCCGCCGCTCCTGCCGCGACTGTGGCGGAGACGGGTTCGTGGTCGTCCGCGAGGGCGAGTGGGCGGTGAGCCGGCTGTGCAGCTGCGTCGGGCCGTGCCCGGTGTGCCACGGCTCGGGCCTCGTCGCGGTGTCCGACGCGTTCCGCGCCCCCCGCAAGCGGTGCGCGTGCCAGGCGGTCCTCCACCGGATGCGCCTGTTCGACGCCGTCGGCATTCCCGGCCGCCACGCCGACTCGACCGTCGCGAGCTTCGTCGACGGCTCCCGCCACCAGACGGCGGTGAAGCAGTCGGTGTGGGCGTACGCGAAGGCGTTCCGGCCGGGCGAGGACAACCGCGGGCTCGTGCTGTACGGCGGCGTCGGGCGCGGCAAGACCCACCTCGCCGTGGCGCTGGTCCGCGAGCTCGTCGTCCGGATGGGCGTCACCGCGAAGTTCGTCGAGTTCAGCCACCTGCTCGCCGACCTGAAGTCCGGGTTCGACAGCGGCCGCGGCGCCGCCGAGCTGATCGACCCGCTGGTCGAGGTCCAGGTCCTGCTGATCGACGAGCTCGGCAAGGGCCGGAACACTGAGTTCGAGGGCACCGTGCTCGACGAGCTGGTCAGCCGCCGGTACAACGCGGTCCGGCCGATCGTCGCCACCACCAACTACCCGCCGATGCCGGCGTCCGGTCGCGCCGTCCCGAGCGCCGCGGATGTCCAGCTCGGCACCGCCCCGGCGCCGTCGCTGGTCGACCGGGTCGGGGATCGCGTGTTCTCGCGGCTCCGCGAGACGTGCGACTTCGTCGAGCTCAAGGGCGACGACTTCCGGGAGCAGCGCCGGACGCGTCGCACCCCGCCTCCGTCCGCACCGTAGCCAGGAATGCCGCTGCAGGATCCCGGGCGGCGACCGCTCGGGCTGGACCACCACGCGGGAGGCGGGTGAGATAGGATTCGCCCGTGGCGTTCACGGTCACCTTCCCCACCGCCGGCCCGCCGACGCCGGTCCAGACGCTCACCGAGTGGCTGACCGAGCGCGGTGAGGCGTTCGTGCCCGAGGGCGAAGACACGCTCGCGCTGCGCGGCCTGCCGATGCGCCTCGTCACCTCGCCGCACAACCAGTCGATCCAGGCCCAGCTCGAGGTCGTACCGAACCTCCCGCTGATCCGCCTCGTCGACACGCTGTTCGAGATCGCGCGCCGGGCGGGGGCCGACGTGAACCTCGCCGGCCACGGGCCCGTCACCCGGCCCGAGCTGTGGCTCCGCCTGGCGGACGAGCAAGACCGCCTGCGGATCGCGCAGTCCCTCCGGCGCGCGCGGGAGCACGGCAACGCAGACGAGGTCCACAAGCGCCTGTGGGCGATGGTCGCGAGCTTCCGACCGGGCCACGACGACCGGTGGGACGCGACGGCCGAGCGGGTGGTCGAGCTGTGCGAGGTCGGCGAGGCGCTGACCGTCGACCAGGCCGCCTGGCTCGGGGCGGTCGATCCGAAGCCGGGAGACCCGGTGGCGGTGCCGGTGACGGGCTACTTGCACTGTCTGGTGTGGCGGTGGCTGTCCGAGGCGTACCCGGGGCTGTCCGACGCGCCGTGACGCCGGCGCGCCGCGTGGGGCCGGCAGGGAGTTCTCGTGATCCGCTCGCTCGACCACGTCGCCATCGCCGTGCCCGACCTCGACCCGGCGATCCGCCGGTTCGTCGACGACCTGGGCCTCACGCTGGCCGGCGTCGAAGACGTGGCGTCCGCCGTCACCCGGACCGCGTTCCTCCCGATCGACGGGCCGACCCGGATCGAGCTCGTCGCTCCCCTCGAAGGCCAGGGCCCGATCGCGCGTCAACTCGAGAAGCGCGGACCGGGGCTGCACCACCTGTGTTTCCGAACCGACGATCTCGACGCCGACGTGGCGCGCCTCCGCGCGAAGGGGTGGCAGTTCACGACCGACGCCCCGACCCCCGGCGCCCACGGGACCCGGGTGATGTTCCTGCACCCGAAGTCGACCGGAGGCGTGCTGATCGAGCTCGCGGAGCACCCGTGAGCGTCCGGGTCGAGGCGGTCGGCGGCACGACCAGCTCTCGCTGTCCCAACGCGAACCCCACGGGCAACAGGCACCGTTGGGCATGGCGCGCGACGGGTCGTAGCAGCCATG
>JBEBJW010001238.1:0-2740 GCA_040079715.1 Myxococcota bacterium
GGTGGCGTCCCGTCGTCCGCCACCGAGCCAGCAAACCGCACCGCATCCCGTCAATCCACAGGTCGAGCCGGCGCGGAGCTCCGGGTGGCGTCCCGTCGTCCGCCACCGAGCCAGCAAACCGCACCGCATCCCGTCGACGTCGCGATCGACGTGCGGCGGATTGTCGACCATGGAGGCGTCGACCGCGATCCGCATCCCATGGGGGGGAGAGGGGATCGGCGCCGACCTCCCGCACTGGGAGCGCATCCGACCTTCGGGTGTGCGCGAGCCCGCGCTTCACCCCGCCCCTCTCCCAGCGGCACCGGTGCGAACCGCTGTCGCCGCGGCGGACGCCGGACCCGCCGTCGAGGCCGATCCGGCGCGACGTGTGCCGGATCCGCCGGCCCGGGTGCACTCCCGGCCGACGGTATCCCCGGTCCTCGGCGAGGTTCCTCGCGATCCCGGGGCATCGGTGGCAGGAGGTTCACGATGCGGTACGGTTCGATCCTCGCCTGGCTGGCGGTCGGGTGCGCGGACGCGGGGAAGGGGACGCCCGGCGACCACGTCGACGGCGACGCCGACACCGACACCGACAGCGACGCGGACAGCGACGCGGACACCGACAGCGACGCCGACACCGACGTCACCGACTCCGGCGACACCGACACCGACACCGGCGGCACCGACACCGGCCCCGGGTCGCTCCTCGCGGGGGCGGACGTGGAGGTCGCGGTCGGGACCTGCGTGGCGCTCCACGAGTTCTCCGGCGGCGGCGGCGACCGGCTCGGGCAGCTCGTGTCGTCCGCCGGGGACGCGGACGGCGACGGCGCGGCGGACCTCGCGGTGTTCTCCGGCGGCGGCGGGACCCTCGCGGTCCGGACCGCCGACGGGCAGGTCCTCGACGCGCTGCTGCTCGCCGCGACCGAGACCGTCCGCGGGGTCCAGCCGGCCGGAGACCTCGACGACGACGGCGTGGTCGACCTGCTGGTCCGGATCACCGCCAACCCGAACCCCGGGTCGGTCGACCCGCCGAGCCGCCTCGTGTCCGGCGCGACGATGGCCGAGCTCGCGTCGCTGTCGCCCACCACCTGGGCCGCGGCGGCGATCGACGACCAGACCGGCGACGGGCTGCGGGACCTCGCGGTCGGGGTCGACGCCGCGGTGTCGTACACCGACGCCTCGACCGGGACCCGGATCGGCGGGTTCCTCCTCGGCACCGACGGGCCGCACGGCCTGGTCGACGTCGGGGGCGGCGCGGTCGCGGTCGCCGGCGTCGGGTCGGTCGACGTGTTCGAGACCGACGGCGCGCTGCGCCTGAGCTACGGGGTGACGGGTGTCGGCGCGGTGGTCGCGGTCGACGGCCCGGACCTCGTGTACGGCGACGACGGCGCGGCGCCGCACGGGGTCGCGCGGCGGTCGTCGTCGGTCACCCCGGCGGACGCGTGGCAGGACGCCTGGCTGTTCGACGACGTGAACCTCGACGACCACGACGTCGGGATGGGCTACGGCCGGGTGATCGCGCCGGTCGGCGACTGGAACGCGGACGGCGCCGACGAGCTGGCGGTGGCGGGCCCCCACGCCTCCGGCGACCCGAACGGGTTCGGCGGGGTGGTCCGGGTGCTCGACGGCCAGACCGGGGCGGTGGTGGTCGAGCTGCGCGAGCACGTGCTGGCCGGCCTCGGCGCCCAGCTCGGCGGGTCGCTCGGCGCGATCCCGGACGAAGACGGCGACGGGGTCCCCGAGCTGGTGATCGGCCTGCCGAACGCCGGGGCCGCCGCGAACGGTGCCGTCGCCGTCCTCGCCTGCCAGGGCCCGTAGGCCGCGGATCACGGTCGACCGCGTCGAAGCTGGACAATCCCCAGCAGGTCCCCCGCTCCCCGCATCGGGCCACGGGATGCGGATCGCGGTCGACCTCGCCGAAGCGGTCCCCAGCCGACTCCCATCGGACAATCCCAGCCGACTCCCATACACGGTCGACCTCGCCGAAGCCGGACAATCCCAGCCGACTCCCCCTCTCCCCCGCATCGGGGGAGAGGGCCGGGGTGAGGGGGAGGATCGGCGCCCACCTCCGCACCGAGAGCTCATCCGAGCTTCGGGTGCACGAGCAGGGCCCTCACGCGAGGGAGAAGGGAGAACCTATCGAATCGACGGATCGACTGCACGGACGGTAGAAACCCGCCGAGCCGGTCCCGGATCCCGTGGTGGGTGAGGGGAGGATCGACGCGTACCTCCCGACGGATCGACGGGGCCGGGGCGCTACGCCCCACAGCCCCCCGGTTCGTCGGCCAGGCACAGCTCCGTCGGGGTCGTCTCCGACACGGTGAACGTCCGGCTGCCCCCCGCTGTCACCGCCCGGTGGACCACGCCGACCTCGAGCGACACCGTCACCGGGACCGCCGCCGCGTCTGCGCCGTCGATCCACACCCGCTCGCCCGGGAGCCCGCGGAGGGTCACCTCGCCCCGCGGCGTCGCAGGGTCCACCGGCGGGACCGCCGGCTCGCCGCACCGGTGCGCCGCGAGGGCCGGCGCGGGCTCGGTCACCGCCTGGGGAGGCGCCCGGTCGAGCCCGAGCAGCGCGCGGACCTCCGGCGACGGCTCCGGCGCCCACCACGGCTCGATCCGCGGGTTCGACGGGGCGTACACCCCGGCCCCGACCCCGTACCCGGCGGCGGTCCACAGCCCGTCGAAGCACGCCCCGCCGACCAGGACCTCGGCCAGCGCGTCGCGGTCGAGCAGCACCCCCGGCACCGGCGCGAACGTG
>JBEBJW010001239.1:0-2731 GCA_040079715.1 Myxococcota bacterium
GATCTCCCCAAACTACTGTATCGTTCGCCCAGAGTAACGAAAAGCGTTACACCGAGAGAACGATGGATGGAGTTCGCGCCAGCGAGTGGCTCGACAACCTCGCCGTGCATGGGCGAGCGTCGTTCACCAGCAACGATGCCGTCGCCGGGCTCGGGCCTACCCCCACCGCGTCCCGCATGGCCCTGTCGCGCCTTCTCAAGTCCGGCCGAATCGCAAGTCCGTATCGCGGCTTCTACGTGGTCGTCGCCCCGGAGCACCGTCGTCTCGGCTGTTCCCCGCCCGAGCACTTCCTCGACCAGCTGATGACCTGGCTCGGCGTCCCGTACTACATCGCGCTGCTCAGCGCCGCCGCCCACCACGGCGCCGCCCACCAGGCCCCGCTCCGCATGCAGGTCATGGTGCCGAAGGCCCGTCACCCGATCCGGTCGGGCGAGGTCGGGGTCGACTTCATCGTTCGCGCCGACCTGGAGAGCACCCCGGTCGTCACCCGGACCGGTCCCCGGGGGTACCTGCGCATCGCCAGCGCCGAGGCCACCGCGCTCGAGCTCGTCGGGTACGACGACCGCTGCGGCGGCCTGGACCACGTCGCCACCGTCCTCGCCGAACTCGCCGAGGTCTTGCAGCCCGACGCGCTCTCCACCGCCGCCGCGCTGTGCCCGGTCGCGTGGGTCCAACGCCTCGGCTGGCTCCTGGAGCGGGTGGACCAACCCGGCATCGCGGAGGCCCTCCTCCCCGAGGTCGCTCGCCGCGCGACCGTCCAGACCCGCCTCCTCCCGTCCGCCTCGGGCAGGGGAGCCCCCCGCGACGACCGCTGGCGGCTGATCGTGAACACCGAAGTGGAGGTCGACGACCTGTGATCCCACAGCCCTGGATCGAAGCCTGGCGCGCCGAGGCCCCGTGGGCGTCTGCCGCATTGGTGGAGCAGGACCTGGTCCTGAGCCGAGCCATCGTCGAGATCTTCCGGGTCCCGGAGCTCGCGGCCGCGCTCGCGTTCCGGGGCGGGACCGCGCTGCACAAGGTCCACCTGCGGCCTGGCGCCCGGTACTCCGAGGACATCGACCTGGTCCAGGCCGTGCCCGCTCCGATCGGCCCAACCTTCGACCGGGTCCGCTCGGTGCTCGACCCCTGGCTCGGAACCCCGAAGCGCGACCTCAAGGAGGGCCGGGTGAACTTGACCTACCGGTTCACGTCCCAGGAAGATCCGCCTCGCCAGCTGCGGCTGAAGATCGAAATCAACTCTCGCGAGCAGTTCGCCGTGTTCGGCCACACCAGGGTCCCGTTCGAGGTCCGGTCCGACTGGTTCACGGGATCGGCCGACCTCACGACGTTTCACCTCGACGAGCTGATGGGGACCAAGCTCCGCGCGTTGTACCAGCGCAAGAAGGGCCGCGACCTGTTCGACATGGCCATGGCCCTCGACCACGGCGCCGACCCCGAGCGCATCGTCGCCTGCTTCTCCCGCTACATGACCGAGGGCGGCCACCACGTGACCCGCGCGCAGTTCGAGCAGAACCTCCACGAGAAGCGCGCCCGGGACGTGTTCCGCGGGGACCTCGAGCCGCTGCTTCGCCTCGGCTCCACCTGGGACCCCGAGGTCGCGTTGAACCGAGTGCTTGCCGAACTCATCGCCCGACTGCCCGGCGACCCGTGGGCCGGCGCATGAACGGCCGAACGCCGACAACCCATTACACAGCCATTACACACGGGCGCGGAAACGTGCGGTTCCGCTGCGGCGCTGCTGCGGCACCATCGGCCCTCGGCGCACCCCGAGATCCCAGGTCTATCGCCACTTCCGCGCACCGCGCCAACCCCGGGATCCACTCCCGGTTCAACGTCTGACGCTCGACGGGTGACGGCGTTCGACGCTGGTAGGCGGCCTCGACACCCTCGAAACGGTGAAGCTCACGGGGCCGCTCCACCGGATCGCGGACTGGATGTGTGAGGACGAGGGCGGCGTTCGACCAGATCGCGTGCCCCCGACGTGGCTCGGGACACGGTCGCGCTCCCGGACGCGGCCGTGCCCCGGCTCACCGCCCTGACCTCGTTGCCGGTCCTCCGACGCGACGGGACGGTGCTCGCCGTCGAGGGCCACGTTGGGTGCAGGTCGGCCGGGACAGGGCGCTCCAGCGTCCGCGAGCGTGCAGCTGCCGAGGGCAACACCCCTGGTACGCACCTGGTGGCGAGCCGTAGTAGGTTGCGCGCGGGGGGAGCGTGGTCGTCCAGAGAGTCACGATGTCCGATGATGCCGGGATCCGCTCCGTGTGCGCCGGACCCGCGTTCGTTCGGTTCGGCTACCAGATGGTCTGGCTCGACGCGACGAAGGCGAAGGCCCGGCCGGTGGAGGTGCCGGCGGACCGCTACCCGCCGCGCGACCCGAGCCGCGGCCTGCCCGACACGTCCGACCCGCTCCGGTGCGGAGGCTTCGTCGGGGACCGCCTGTACGCCCTGTCCACCGGCGTCGACTCGCCCACGCACCCTCCCGTCGGGGCTGCGGTGCGGGTGTTCGAAGCGGCGGCGGAGGTGCGCCGGTTCGACGTCCCCGGCGCCAAGTGGCTCCATGTGGACGGCGCCGGGCGGATCGTGGTGCACTTCGCGGACCGCGCTCAGGTGTACTCGGTCGACGGGGCGCCACAGCTCGACCTCGGCCCCGCGTACGCCGGGCCCTCGCCGTCCGGACGGTGGGTCGCGTGGGCCGGGCGCGACCAGATCACGGTCCGCGGCGAAGGTGACG
>JBEBJW010001240.1:0-2729 GCA_040079715.1 Myxococcota bacterium
CGGACGGCCTCGGGGGGCGGGGCGAGGCCGAGCTCGCCCACGCCCGGCGGTTCGCCGCGTGGCTCCGCGAGCGCCTGCCGATCGCCGCCGCCGAGCCGGACATCGCGTTCGACGAGCTCGACGCGATGCTGCCCCACCTGCTCGTGATCCCGGACCGGGTGTGGCGGACCGTGCCGGAGCTGGCGGTCGACGTGGTCGAGCACCTGGTGGAGATCGCGCAGGTGCGCGGGCCGCTCGAGCCGTACCTCGCGGCGGCCGACCGGGCGGTGGACGCGGCGCTGGCTGGGGCGCCGGGGCGGGTCGCGAGCGCGCTGAGCGCCCGGGCGTCGATCCGGCTGCGGATCGGGGCCACGTCCGCCGCCCGCGCCGACCTCGCGCAGGCCCGCGCCGGGGTGACCGACCCCGCAATCCTCGCGTGGCTCGACAGCAACCGCGCGGTCGCCGATGCGCAGGACGGCCGCCTGCCGGAGGCGATCGCGACGCTGACCGCAGCGATCCCGGCGCTGCGGGGCCTGCGGCGGGTGGCCGCGCTCGCCAACGTCGCCGCGCTGCGGATCAACCACGGCGAGCGCTCCGACGACGTCGAGGCCGCGACCCGCGCCGCCCTCGCCGAGGCGCTCGAGGCCGGACGGCCGATCGTCGCCGCATCGGTGCGGGCCAACCTCGGCCTGCTGCTCGCTCGCCGCGGTCGGCTCGACGAGGCCGAGGCCGTGCTGGTCGAAGCGATCGCCAGTCACCGGCGGTACGGCGTGGTCCGGCACGAGGTCGCTGCGATCGCGTCGCTCGCCGCGGTTCGGCTGGACCAGGGGCGGCTGGTCGACGCCGACGCGATCGCCGCCGAGGCCGAGGCGCTCGCGCGGCGGATCGTGTTTCCCCAGGCGCTGGGCGCGATCGTCGCGTTCCGCGCGATGCTCGAGCTGGAGCTCGGCGACCCGGTGGACGGGCTCCGGCGCCTGGACGAGGCCGACGCCCTGCTCGCCGTGCCCCCGCCCGACCACCCCGCGATCCGCGCCGCGCTGCTCGCGGCCGCGGAGCGGTGGGCGGACGCCGAGCGGGTGTTGGACGGGATCGCCGACCCCGAGCTCGCCGCCGCCGCGGCCGCCCACGTCCGGCGACAGCCGCCGGAGCGGCCGCCCCACAGCCCGGTCGCGAGGTACCTCGCCCGGTGCGCGCCGGGCGCGTGACGGTCCGTCGCCGCCCGCTCCCTCCACTGCACTGACCGAACCCTCCAGGCGCAGGCAGTCGAACTGCACCTTCCGCACCATCCGTCTGCCCTCCCGGTCGCCCGGTGTCGAACGTGTGCGCCAGGTTCCGTCCGCCAGCCGCGATCCGTCGGACGGGCACGGGCACGGCACGGCGGGGCCCGAACCGCGGATCGACGCGCGCTCCCGGTCGAGGGCGGACCGGACGTGGACTCCGGCGCAGGGTCGGGCGCACGATGGGCGTCGTGTACTGCGTGTACAAGTGCGTCCAGCGGGCGTACAACGGGTGGGAGCGGGCGTGCGTCGCCGAAGGCTGGGTCTGCAACTCCCCCAAGTGACGCGCGACCCAGCGCTGTCCCCACGGCGCTGACCCTGCGCTGGACGGGGCCGCCGGTCAGCCCGCGGTCGCGGCGCCGAACGCCTCGGCCACGTGGTCGACCAGCGCGCGGAGCCGGGCCAGCCGACGCAGATCGCGGTGGTAGCCGAGCCAGGTGTCGCGTCCGGGCGGCGCCTCCCCGAGGTCGACCCGCTCGAGGTCCCCCAGCCGGTCGGCGAGCGGGATCGGGAGCACCGCGACCCCCAGACCGCGCTCGCACATCCGGGCCTGGACGTCGCGGCTGTTGCTCCGGAACGCCACCCGGGCCGCCGGCAGCATCGCGGGCAGCCAACTGTCGTCGGGGTCGCCGGTGAACCCGGCGTCCAGCAGGATCAACCCGGTGTCCGCGCCGTCGCCCGCCGTCGGGTGGGGCAGCCCGCGACGGACGTACACCGCGTACGGCACGTGCAGCAGCCGCCGAGACACCACGTCTACCTCGTCGAACGGGCGGATCCGGAACGCGAGATCGGCGTCGCGGCGCGACAGGTTCAGCAGCCGCGCGTCCGCGAGCAGCTCGATCACGACGCGCGGGTGGCGACCGACGAACGCGGCCAGCACCGGCGCCAACATCGTCCCGGCGAACCACTCCGACGCGGTGATCCGGATCGAACCCTCGAGCTCCTGGGCCTGCCCCGCGAGCTCCCGCCCGATCGCCAGCACCTCGTCCTCGATCCGCTCGGCGTGGACCAGCATCGCGGCGCCTTCGTCGGTCAGCACGAACCCGGCTGGCGTGCGCTGGAACAGGCGGTGGCCGACCTCCTGCTCCAGCCGCCGCAACCGGCGACCCATCGTCGGCTGGCTCTGCCCGACGATCCGGCCGGCCGCACCGAGCTTTCCGGCGCGCGCGACGGCCAGGAACAGCCGGAGGTCGCTCCACTCCACCCGTCCCCCATTCATTCTTGCATGGCGGTCGTACCCGATTGGCCGTTCCCGTGCAGCGGCGACCGCCCTATCGTCGGTGGGTAGGGGGTCGGGGTGACGGTTCGAAGGACGGTCCTCGGCGTGGTCGTCGAGGCCGGCGCGATCTTCGCGGCGGTGGCAGTGGTGGTGCTCGGGGTCCGCGCGCTCGAGGCGGTGGTCCCCGTCCACCCCCTGGTCGCGAGCGCGCTGCGGCGGACGGGCATCTTCCTGGCAGCGCTCGGCGCGTACCG
>JBEBJW010001241.1:0-2727 GCA_040079715.1 Myxococcota bacterium
CCGTCCCGAAGCACCTGTCGCTCGGGATCCCCGCGCTCGAGCTCGATCCGGCGCTGCTCGGCAACCAGCAGATGGTGGACCTGACCTACCACGGGACCGGTGGGACCGGGGCCGGTTTGCGGGATCGACCAGACATCGCGGGACCTCCCAATGTTCGGGGTGAGCCCAGTGTATGCGGTCCGGGACCGACGCGCCGTCACCTGTTGGGGGGAACGGCGGCCCGCTCCTGGCCGACCGGCCTCGCCGTCGACTCCACGAACACGGCCCCCTCCTGCGCCCGGACCTCCGGGTGGTGCCACCGGGTCCAGACCTGGGTGAACTCCGCCCCGATCAGCAGGATCAGCGACGAGTAGTAGATCCACACCAGCAGGATCGCCAGGCTCGACGCCGCGCCGTACGCGGATCCGACGTTGGTGTTGCCGAGGTACAGCCCGATCGCCACCTTGCCGAGGGTGAACAGGGCCGAGGTGAACAGCGCCCCGACCGCCACGTCCCGCCACCGGATCCGGACCTCCGGCAGGATCTTGAAGATCGCCGCGAACAACACCGTGATCACCACGAACGAGCCAGCGGCGTTCAGGAGCTGGAGCGACAGCTGCGACAGCCCGGACGGCAGCAGCTCCGACGCGCGCGAGCCGATCGCCGACAGCACGGCGGTCAACACCAGCGACACCAGGAGCAGGAACGCGATCCCGAGGATCATCGTGAACGACAGCAGGCGCTTCGCCACGAACTGGCGCGCCCCGCCCTTCGACGGGTCCGGCACCACGTCCCAGGTCCGGTTCAGCGCGGCCTGGAGCTGGGTCATCACGCCGCTCGCCCCGAACAGCAGCGTCGCCGTGCCGAGGATCCGGGCGACCCACGACGACCCGGGGTCCGCCTGGACCGACTCGACCATCGTGACCACCTGGTTCGCCCCGACCGGCCCGATCAGCTCGGCGAACTGCCCGTGGAGCGCCTCGGTGGCCTGGTCCGGCGACACCACCACCCCGGCGATCACGATCACCACGACCATCATCGGCGCGAGCGAGAACACCGTGTAGTACGCGAGCGCCGCGGCCTGGGTGGTGCAGTCGTTCCGGCCGAACTCCGCCGCCACCTCGCGCAGGAACGCGATCGGGCGGGCGATCGCCCGGGGTGCGTTCATCGGCCCGACCTCGGCGCGGGTCGGACCGCCGCACCGTCGCCTCGCATCGACCCCGGTCCCATCGCCCCTCCCCAGTCGGGACATAGGTCGGATCGCGATCGGAGCGCCACGGGCCCGCCGGACCACCGGGCGCGGGTTCTCGGGGCGGACCGAATGACCGGCGGTGTCACGACGTCCACCCCGCGCGTCCGAGGGATACACAGGGCGCGGGGAGACACCGGATGACGGTACGCGGTTGGTTCGTGGTGGCGGCGATGTTCGTGGCGCTGGCGTGTGGTTGGCCGGCCAGCGGAGAGCCCACGCGAACGGACGGACCGGCGGCGGAGGCTCCGGCACCGTCCGCGCCGGCCGGGCGGCGCGGCGGCGGCGGGGCCCGAACCGGAGACTGGGTGCGCGAGATCCGCCTCCAGAGCGGCGGGATCGAGCGGACCGCCCTCCTGCACGTCCCGAGCGGCGCCACCGAGGGCCAGAAGCTGCCGCTCGTGGTCCTGTTCCACGGCGGGCAGGGCAAGCGCGGCGACGACGCGTACAAGATGGCGTCCCGGTGGGATCACCTCCGGGACCAGGGGTTCGTGATGGTGTTCCCGAACGGGATCGGCACCGGCGAGCGCGCGTGGGCCGGCCCGGACGACAAGCGGGACCTCGACTTCACCCGGGACCTGATCGCCGAGGTGGACCGGCAGGTCGGGATCGATCGGGATCGGGTGTACGCCGCCGGGTTCAGCAACGGCAGCGGGATGGTCTGGATGCTCGAGTGCTTCGAGGCCGACCGGTTCGCTGGCTTCGGTCACGTCCAGCAGTCGATGGCGAAGGAAGTCCGCCAGAAGTGCAAGCCGGACAAGCACGTGCCGACGATCTGGTTCCACGGAGACGCGGACGCCAAGGCCCAGTGGGACGGCAACGCCGGCACGCTCGGGGTCCCGAAGACGATGGAGTTCGAGCTCGACTACCAGAAGTGTGACGCCAGCAAGGCCGAGGTCACCGAGCTCACCGACCTCCCCGGAGACGCCACCCAGGTCACCCGCACCGTGTACCCGTCGTGCAAGGAGGTGCCGGCGATCGAGCTGTACCGGATCCACGGCGGCGCGCACCACTGGCCGACCACCGAGCGGACCCGCGAGGCGGAGGGCAAGTGCTCCGACATCGACGCGTCGACCGAGATGGTTCGGTTCTGGCGCGCGTACGCGGGGCTGTGATGTCCGCGTTCGAGCTGATGGGCGGCGAGGACGGCGTGCGGCGCCTGGTCGACGCGTTCTACGACCGGATGGACACCGATCCGGCGGCGGCCGGGATCCGGGCGATGCACGCGACGAACCTGGCGGAGAGCCGCCGGAAGCTGTGGATGTTCCTGGTCGGACGGCTCGGGGGACCCCCGTTGTACGAGCAGGAGCGCGGCCACCCCCGGCTGCGGGCCCGCCACCTCCCGTTCGCGATCGGGGCGGCCGAGGCGAAGCAGTGGACGTCGTGCATGGACCACGCGCTGGACGCGTGCGTGACCCACGCCGCGCTCCGGGAGGAGCTCCGCGCGTTCTTCGTCGGCGTGGCCGACCACATGCGGAACCAGCCGGCTCAGTCGCCCG